>CAJLGW010000063.1 GCA_905206345.1 uncultured Sutterella sp.
GGCAAAAATTAACCCAGATTTCGTGAAAAACCTGGGTTAGTCAACAGTCTGAAACTCAGCTTCGAGGCTGAGTTTTTTTCTAGGATTTTTCGATCTAACTTCAATGCGGGAATATCTTTTGTTACTTTCCAAAATATTTTGTTTTCAAACAGTATAATGAAAAAGTTTTTCGCATAATGCGACCACAATATAGACGCATTACATCGGCCATTTTTTGACGGGTGTCGGCATTTATTAAGTCGTTTGACAACGACGGATAGAAACTGCAGTGATTAGGGTGTAAATCAGAATGATTTGCTAAAAAGCCTATGCTGCAGGGGTCAATGTGAACCCAAAAAGCCTCTGAGAGTTCAGCGGTTTTTCCTATTTTTAGAATTGAGCTTTTATCGATAGCTCAATGACGATTTTCTTAAGCTTTGCGCTTGGGGACATTTGGGTAGACTGACAAATGGTTAAAGAAGATATTTCCACTTCCGTTTGCGAGCAAACGGACGATGATCGGGAGTTATTAAACGACGCAACGATTTCGATCGTGTTTGATAAGCCCGGTGAGATTCATGCGCCCGAGATCAAACGCTTGCCTGAGATGCGTCAATTGTCTCCCAAGACGATCAAGCTCACACAACAGCTTTTCCAAGAAAATGACGAAGCCGATCGAAAGCTCCGTTCATTGATTACGCTGGCGAAAAAGCGTGGTCATGTCACCTATCAAGAGCTCCTCGAAGTTATTCCTTCTGATAAGCAAGACGATGAGGAAACGCTCGCTCAACTTGAGCACGCCTTCGGGTTTTTAGGTATTCCTGTATTGGAAAAAGCGCCTGCCGAAGATGAAATCTTGTTGGTCGACTCACCGTTGACATTGGTTCAAGACGATGAGGACGATGAAGAAGACGTTTTATCATTGGTTGAAAGTGATGTGGCTCGCACGTCTGATCCCATGAGCATGTACACACGTGAAATGGGAACGGTACCGCTTTTGACTCGCGAAGATGAAGTGGCCATCAGTCGAGAAATCGAACAGGGTTACCAAGACATGATGGATGCCATTGCGCACTGTCCTGTCGCTATCCGTGCATTAATTGACATGGGACATACGTTAGCCGATGATCACGTCAGTATCGAAGCTATTGTTGATGGGATTGAGTCCATTGAAGAGACCGTACCCCAAGAGACAGAAGAGACGATTGAGGACTTGGATGATAGTATTGAAGAATTCGCAATCGGTGCCTCTGGGATGACCTCTGAGCAACTTCGTGTGCTCAAGGATCAAACCTTAGAGATTCTTTCAACATGTGAGTGCTATTACGACAAGATGATGTTGCTCGATGCGTCTTCTGAGGAATTTAAGCAACTTGAAGTGGCGATCGGTGAATTATTGTTGCCCGTGCGCTTTACGGCACCGACCGTGAGAACGCTTTCGGACCTTATGCACGATAAGGCTGAAGAGTATCATCGCATTGAGGCAAGAGCCAGAGAGATTTTGATTGACCAGTGCGGTTTGTCTGAAGAAAAATTTGATGCTTTCTACCAAAAAGAGGCGATGACGGCGCAAGCCGTGGAAGCGCTTTTGTCGACGACAGCGATCGCACAGGGTGTTCAGAAGAAGGCTCATACAAAGTTAAAGCCCCTTACCGAACAATATCAAGTGCTCTTAAATGAAACGCGTTTGCCGTATCCGGCAATGAAGCACGTTTATATGCAAATGTGTCAAGCTGAAACGCGAGTGCACGAAGCCAAGGCGCAAATGATCAGTGCTAATTTGCGATTGGTGATTTCCATTGCAAAACACTACTTAAACCGCGGTTTGCAATTCTTGGATTTGATCCAAGAGGGCAATATCGGTTTGATGAAAGCGGTTGAAAAATTTGAATACCGTCGCGGCTATAAATTCTCGACCTATGCCACTTGGTGGATTCGTCAAGCCATCACGCGTTCGATTGCGGATCTCGGGCGAACCATTCGCATTCCTGTGCACATGGTGGAAACGCTTCACAAGATTAATCGTTTGACGCACGAGTACCAATTGGAAAACCAAGGCCGCGAACCGAGTATCGAGTGGCTGGCTCAAGAGGTGGACATGAGCGTAGCTCGTGTAAAAACCATTTTATTGGCGCGCCGTGAGCCCGTCTCGGTCGATACGCCGATTGGTGACGATGAAGACTCTCACTTGGTGGACTTTATCGAAGATAAGCTTTCTCAGACGCCACTAGAGGCAGCACAGGAAGAGAACTTGAAAAAAACTATCCATGAGGTACTTTCTACACTCTCTCCGCGCGAAGCCAAGGTCTTGATGTTGCGCTATGGAATTGATACCAATACTGAACATACACTTGAGGAGTTAGGGCAGCAGTTTGTGGTCACGCGTGAGCGCATTCGTCAGATTGAAGCCAAAGCGTTACGTAAACTTCGCCACCCGAGTCGAGCCAATAAGCTTCGCAGTTTTTTAAGTGAATGAGTTTCTTTCTCAACGGAGCGAGTTTGATTTAAATCAAACAATTGATTGAGAAATGGAAAATATTTACCCCGACCGTATATTAATCGTGTATCTTAATTAATTTGCGGTCGGTGGGTCTTTCGTCTTTTTAGACGATCTTTTGCGTCTCCGCTCTCTTTTTATCTCAACCGATCTCAAAGATATTTCTCATTGTGCCGTTTTTGTAAGGACAATGTTCGTTATTGACTGCGTACGTGTAAGAGGCAGTCGATAACAAGGAAGGCCTTTTAGGGCTTTCAAGATTTTTCAACGATATCAATTCATTCAAACTTTTTTGAGCCCCACCACCGACTTTCGCGGGCTTTTGAGGCTATTGCCTATGACCACATTGAATGAATTGAGAGACGTTGAATAAGGACTAGACGTATTTCGAAAAGGAAGTGCGTGCGAATTGAAATGGTTTCTGGTTTGAAATTGATTGGAATTTCGAACTAGGGACTCTTTTGTGATTAAAAAATGAAAAAAGCAACAGTTAAAGCCACGAAGAAGAAAAAAGCTGACGTTCAAGATAGCGACCTCGACTTGTTTGCCGACGACACGGAATTGGATGTTGAAGGCGATGAGGAGTTGATGCAATGGCTTCAATCGCATGAAGAGTTAGGTTTTAAGCTCAAGGGTGAGCTTAAGATCACTTCTAAAGCCGCTAAGGCACAAGTCGAAGAACTCGATGAAAACTTGCTTGAATTGCAGGATGATGAAGACTTGGTTGAAGAGCTCAAAGAGCTTGAAGAAAATGTTGACGATCTTGAAAGTGAAGACGACGTTGTTGTAGCCTCGAAGGTTACGAAAAAGCGTGGCGGCAAAAAACGTAAAGATCCGTTGGAAGGTTTGTTACCTGCTCAACCCTTGCACGAAGAAGGTGCTGAAAACGGTTATCGCCAATTAGTGCGTTTCGGTCGTTCCCGTGGTTGGGTAACGATTGCTGAAATCAACGACTTGTTGCCTGAGAGCGCTTTGCGTAGCGAAGAAGCTTTGTCTGATATTACGTTGGGTTTGGCACGTTTTGGCGTGCAAGTGTTTGATCAAACGCCCGATGAAGATACCGTTCAAATGCTTGCTGAACAACAAGCAACGGTGGATGAAGATATCGATGAAGAAGATGCCGCTACGATTTTGACGCCAGAAGAGTCTGCCGGTTTGTCCAAAGACCCCTTGCGCGCTTACTTGCGTGGCGTGGGTTCTCACAAGCTTTTGACCCGTGAAGGCGAAATTGAAGTTGCCAAGAGCATTGAACAACATCGCGCTCGCTTGGTGCAAGTTGTTTTAACTTCTCCCTTGTCGATTCAAGAACTCTTAGTTTTGGCAGAGAAGGTTCAATCGGGTGCTGAAACAATCGATAACGTGATCGACGGTTTCACTGACATTGACACTGAAGAAATCGAAGACGATTCCGGTGACTTGAATACAGACATCGGTGCCGCTGCCATGACGGTTGAACAGTTGGATGAAATGAAAGAGCGTGCTCTTGAAATGTTCTCCCGCTTGGGCGGCTACTTGGAAGAAATGCGTGAAAACTTCGGCGACGAAGCGAAACTTGATAAGTTTGAACGGGCTCGTCAAAAGATCAACGACGAATTATCCATCGTTCGCTTCTCTGTGAAGACCGTGGCTCACTTGTCTGAAGTGTTGGCTCAACACATGGGTCAAGTGACCGAAACGATGTACGCCATGCGTGACGTTTTGGTGAACAAGGCACATATGCCGCAAGATCAGTTCGTGGCTTTCTTTAATACAAGCTGCGCTGATCCCACCTGGTTGGATAAGGAAGTGGCTGCCGGTCACCCCTGGAGCGAAATGCTTGACCAACAACGCGGTGTTTTTGCTGAATTGCAAGTGCGTATGCAAGAGCTCGAAAAGGGCGCTAGCTTAAGCATTCACGAACAACGTGATTTGCACCGCTCGATGACCGTGGCTCAAGCAAGCCTCTCTAAGGCCAAGGCCAAGATGATCGAAGCCAACTTGCGTTTGGTGATTTCCATTGCCAAGGGCTACGTCAATCGCGGTTTAGCCATGCCTGACTTGATCCAAGAAGGTAACCTCGGTTTGATGAAAGCCGTGGACAAGTTTGAATACCGTCGTGGTTATAAGTTCTCCACTTACGCTACATGGTGGGTTCGTCAAGCCGTGACGCGTGCCGTGGCTGACTACGGTAACACGATTCGTATTCCGGTTCACATGACGGAGTCTTACAACAAGATTCGTCGTATCAAGCAAAAGTATTTGCAAGAAAACGGCAAGCAACCGTCCGATAACGAGTTGGCCGAAATGTCCGGCGTGCCGTTGGCTAAGGTGCAATTGCTCATCCAAGCCATGCGCGGTGTTGAATCCATTGACGCCCCGATCGGTGATGACGAAGATGCAACGAAGTTGGACTTCGTGCGTGGTGACGATGAGTTGGATCCGCAACGTCGATTCATGGTCACAGCCATGGAAGAGGAAATCAAGAAGTCCTTGGATCGCTTGACAGAACGTGAAGCTACGGTTTTGCGTTTGCGCTACGGTATCGGTACGAGCCATGACCATACGTTAGAAGAAGTGGGTCGTTCGATGGGATTGACGCGTGAACGTGTTCGTCAAATCGAAAGCGCCGCTATCCGTAAGTTGCGCAGCCCTGACTTCGCAGAACGTTTGCGTGATTACATTCAAGCGTAATAACTTTTAACTTTGAATGTAAAAGCCACTTTGACCTCTGTGTTGGAGTGGCTTTTTTCGAAAAGAAGATGACTGAAAACAAATCTTGGCGATTCTGTGTCGCCCCTATGTTGGATTGGACCGATCGCCATTGCCGATACTTCCACCGAGCATTGAGTCGCCATGCACGCCTGTACACCGAAATGGTAACGACGGGTGCCATTATCTACGGCGATCAACATCGTCACTTAGACTTCAATGCTGAAGAGCATCCCGTCGCCCTTCAATTGGGTGGTAGTGACCCCGAAGCCTTAGCTCAGTGCGCCAAGCTTGCCCAACAATGGGGTTACGATGAAATTAATCTCAATTGCGGGTGCCCAAGTGAGCGCGTTCAGCGTGGCTCCTTTGGCGCGTGCTTGATGAGTGAGCCTCAATTGGTGGCCGATTGTTGCAAAGCCATGCTCGATGTCGTTGATATTGATGTGACGGTTAAGCACCGCATCGGGATCGATAAAATCGAAGACTACGGTTTCGTTCGTGACTTTGTAGGCACGCTCTACGATACTGGTGTTCGGGTCTTTATTGTTCATACTCGCAATGCCTGGTTAAAAGGGTTAAGTCCTAAAGAAAATCGAGAGATTCCGCCCTTGAAGCGCGAAGTCGCTTTTGACCTCAAGCGTGATTTCTCCGAAGCTACCATTGTGATTAACGGAGAAGTGGGGGACTTGGATACCGCGGAGAGTTTATTGACGAAGGTCGATGGTGTGATGATGGGCCGAGCTGCCTATAAAACACCGTGGGTTTTAAGCGATGTGGATGCAAGACTTTTCGGTGACAACCATCCGGTACCTGATCGCGAAGAGTTAATTGGCATCATGACCGAGTATCTTGAGCGCGAAACGCCCAAGGACAGTCACGTGCCGCGTGCCACGGCCAAAGCCATGATCGGTTTGTTGCAAGGTTTAGCAGGCGCTCGATTCTACCGTCGTACGTTGTCAGATCCGTTTGCCTTTGAAACGCAAGGCACGCAAGTGTTGAAAGCGGCCTTTGCCAGTGCCGGTTGGGGCGAACGCTTAACGGACGACCGTCGAGACGATGACGAATTCTAACCAAACGTCTAACAATCATTAACTTTAAGCTAAGGATCGGATTGCTATAATCGTGCGGTCTATTTGTTGGAAAGAGAAATGAAAGTACTAGTCGCTGTTAAACGCGTTGTGGATTACAACGTCAAAGTTCGTTTAAATGAGGCCGGTGTGCCCGAAACGCAAAACGTAAAGATGTCCATCAATCCTTTTGATGAAATCGCAGCCGAATGCGCCGTTCAATTAAAGGAAAAGGGCATTGCCTCTGAAGTGGTTGCTGTGACGATTGGGCCGGCAAAGAGTTTAGATACATTGCGTGTAGCCATGGCTATTGGCGCTGATCGTGGTATTCATATTACGACGGACGTCAACGTTGAGCCTTTGGAAGTGGCCAAACTTCTTCAAAAGATTGTCGAAAAAGAACAACCCAAATTAATTTTGGTGGGCAAGCAAGCCATCGATAATGACTGCAACCAAGTCGGTCAAATGTTGGCTGCTTTGTGTGAAATGCCGCAAGCAAGTTTTGCCTCTAAGCTCGACTTGCCCAGTCAAGAAGAAGCGATCGTAACGCGTGAAGTCGATGGCGGTATGCAAACGGTGGCGGTGAAGTTGCCAGCCGTGGTGACGGCCGATCTTCGCCTGGCTGAACCCCGTTATGTGACCTTACCCAACATGATGAAGGCCAAGAAAAAGCCGGTGGAGACGATTGAGGCTGATACCTTAGGTGTCGCTTTAGATTCCAAGATCAGTTATGTTTCTTTCGCACAACCGGAAAAGAAGAAAAACGGTTTGATTCTGTCTTCGATGAGTGAGTTGGTAGCCAAGCTCAAGACCGAAGCCAAGGTACTCTAAGGGGAATAATGATGAAAACGTTAGTCATTGCCGAAGTCAGTGAAAAGGGCTTAAAGCCCACGGTGGCAAGCCTTGTGACCGCAGCCAAGCGCGTGACGGGTGATATCGAATTGCTTTTAATCGGTCAAGACGGAGAAGCTGCACAAGCTGCGCAAAAGTTAGACGGTGTTTCGAAGGTGTTGGTGCACGCCGATCGCGGTGAAAACGTGATGTCGGAAACGTTAACGAATGCGGTTGTCAACTTGGTGAAAGAAGACGCTTCGATTACTCACATCTTTTTTGAATCGAGCTCTTACGGTAAGAGTGTGATGCCTCGCGTGGCTGCTTTACTTAATGTCGCTCCATTATCCGATGTGATTGATGTGATTGATGAAAAGACGTTTGTGCGTCCGATTTTCGCCGGCAGCATTGAGGCAACGGTTCAAAATGTTGAAGCGGTGAAGATTGCGAGCATTCGCGCAACAGCATTCGAACCGACGGCGTTCACTGGCGCTGCCGCCGTAGAAGTGTTGTCCACGTGGCCTGCTGCGATGAATTCTCGTAAGTTAAGTTTTGACGCCATCAAAACGGATCGTCCGTCTTTGCAATCGGCAAAGATTGTCGTGGCCGGAGGCCGTGGCTTGGATAACGCCGAAGGCTTTACGAAGTTGGTACAGTTGGCTGACAAGTTGGGCGCAGCCGTTGGTGCCACGCGTGCCGTGGTTGATATGGGACTTTGTCCCAATGATTGGCAAGTGGGTCAAACGGGTAAAATCATTGCCCCTGAACTCTACATCGCTGTGGGGATTTCCGGCGCCATGCAACATATCGCCGGTATCAAGGATGCTAAGGTGGTGGTCGCGATCAACAACGATCCTGAAGCACCGATCTTTGAAGTGGCCGATTACGGCTTAGTGATGGATGCCAAGGCGGGGATTGATGCGCTTTTAGCTGAGTTGGCTTAAAACACCACCTCAATAACAAAAAAAGACGGTCCGAGTGACCGTTTTTTTTTTCTTTCCAAGTATAGGTTAAAGTCTATATAAAATATAAATTTAATACGATTGATATTATCGAGCGGGGTTTCTATACTGAAACAGTGTGTTGATTGACGAAACGGTACTGTGAATCAACATCTGTTCTGGAGAAACCCAAGTATGCAAGACATCGATCATATTCAAAGCTTTACCGATACGATGGCTAAATTTACGGCCTATTTTGGTAAGCACCTTCCTGATGACGTTGTGGAGAAGTTGACTGAACTTCGTAAAGAACAAACGTCTGAAATCTCAAAAATCATTTATGACGCCATGTTTGTAGACCTTGAATTGGCGAAGGAACGTAATGTTCCGGCTTGCCAAGATACGGGTGTCATTCAATACATTGTTCAAATGGGGGCCAATTTTCCCATTCGAAACGAACTTGAAGCTTGCTTGAGGGAAGCTGTCAAGCGTGCTACCAAAGAAGCCCCGTTGCGTCACAACGCGGTCCAAATTTTCGATGAAAAGAACACGGGGAATAACACCGGTGTGAAGATTCCTTGGATCGATATCGAAATTATTCCGGATTCTGATGAATGCACGATTTATGGCTACATGGCCGGTGGCGGTTGCTCTTTGCCGGGTGTTGCCAAGGTCTTGATGCCTGTCGAAGGCTATGAAGCTGTGGTTCAATATATTTTCGATACGATTTGCGACCGAGGTGTTAATGCTTGTCCGCCGCTTTTGGTCGGTGTCGGGATCGCCGGTTCGATTGATGTGGCCGCAACGCTTTCTAAGCGCGCTTTGATGCGACCGGTCGGCTCTCACATCAGCAATGCTCGCGGTGCTGAGTTCGAACGTATGATCGAAGAAGGTTTAAATGAAGTCAACATTGGTCCCGGTGGTTTAACGGGAACGAAGTCTGTGATGGGTGTCAATGTTGAAGTGGCTGCACGCCATCCGTCTTGCATCGCTGTTGCAGTGCAAACGGGATGCTGGGCACATCGTCGTGCCTGTATTCACTTTAAGTCCGATATGTCTTATGAATTCGTGAGCCACAAGGGAGCACAGTTATGAAAAAAATCTTAACGACGCCAATCAAGGCTGAAGACCTTGAAGATATCAAAATCGGTGATGTGATTTATTTGACGGGTACCTTGGTAACGGCTCGTGATGCTGCACACCGTCGATTGGTTAAGCAACACCATCAACTTCCGGTGGATTTAAATGGTCTTGCCATTTTCCACGCCGGTCCTATTATGGTGCCGTGCGAAGAGTCTCCGAGCGGCTACAAAGTGGTTTCCATTGGGCCCACGACTTCCATGCGCATGGAAATGTTTGAAAAGGAATTTATCGAACAAACGGGTGTCCGTTTAATTGTCGGTAAAGGCGGGATGGGGCCGAATACTGTCGAGGGGTGCGAAAAATTTAAGGCTCTTCACTGTGTCTTCCCCGGTGGTTGTGCCGTTTTAGCTGCATCTCGTGTGGAAGAAGTTTCTGAAATGCAATGGCCGGAATTGGGTATGCCTGAATCCATGTGGGTGATGAAGGTCAAAGAATTTGGACCTTTGATTGTTTCCATTGATACGCATAAGGGCAATTTGTTTGATAAGAACAAGAAGACCTTTGCAGAAAGAAAGCAACCGATCGTGGATCGAATCAACGAAAAGGTTGATTATTTCGATTAATCGAAATTGTTGGTGAGAAAAAATCTCCTGTTGAAAAACTTCGGTGATTCAGCAGGAGATTTTTTTTACTTGCGGTTCGCAGCGACTTCCTTCATTGTGTCAATCAAGGCTGCGACCGCTTTAGGAACATAACGACTGCGACGACGAATGGCAATCACAGAGCGAGGAGCGATGGCAGGTGTCAGTTCAAAATAACGAAGATGACAATTTGCATTATCGAAGCGCTCAGCAAGATGGTCTGTGACGATTGTCGCACCGAGTCCGGCATTGGCCAACGCCAAAGAGGCTGCAAGCGATTCGCTTTCAAGGACAACTTTAGGTTTGGCAGATGTAGTCTTGCAAAGTTCAAGGAACACGTCGTGCAGGCGTTGCCCGCTCTTTACAATCAGGAATGGTTGATTGTCGAGTCGTTCGAAAGGAAATAAGGGCAGACCGTCAGCATTCTTTTTAGGTTTAAAACCTTTAAGAATCGGGCTATTGGAGGGAATGGCCAAAAGATGCTTTTCGAGAAAAAGTTCATCGACAAGAAAATTGTCTAGATAGGTCGGAGCGATCGTGATGGATAGATCGGTGAGACCGTCACGTGCAAATGTTTCAAGTTGATCGGTTGTCCCTTCAATCAACGAAATTTCCACCAACGGATAGCGTTTCTTAAAAATGGGAAGAACGTCCGTTAAAAAGAAGATTTCACGGTACTCTGAAACACCGATACGAATATGACCTCGAACACCTTCAGAAAAATCAATCAAAGCTTGATGACAGTTATTGCGTAACTCTGCAACAGCTTGCTCGGTTTTCAAAATCATCAGACCTTCTTCAGTAGGTCGGAAAGGGCGAATTGAACGGTCGATAATCTCGACTTTCCATTCATTTTCGATGCGTTGAATGTATTGCGTGAGCGAAGGTTGAGAAATACCCAATGCATCGGCAGCACGAGAAATGCTACCCAAGTCAAAAAGTGTACGGAGATAATGGGCGGTTTGATTGGTCATCATCTTCATCAAAATAAGGGGCCAATAGATAGGGTAAGAATATCGAAAGAGTTTCTTAGAGTCTAGTCGATAAGGAAAATATTGAAAACTAAAGTCGTGTAGAAATTATTGAAAAAATATTTCTGTTTAAATTCAACGATGAAGAGAGTAATTTCTGGAAAATTCGAAAAAAGGATTTGACAGATCAAAATA
>CAJLGW010000064.1 GCA_905206345.1 uncultured Sutterella sp.
TCAAATAATTTTTTATTCAGTGCTACATCAATTGCACTTCGTTTTTGAATCCGGGGAAATTAATCTATGTTATCTGCCAAACAACGTCAGGAAATTCGGCATCGGCATTGCCTTGGGGAGTCTGAGCGATCAATCGCACTCTTTATGGGCATTAATCGCCGTACAGCGCATGCGTGTATATCCAGGATGACACACGTGGCCTAAAAGTGATTAAAAGACCAAGCAGGATGTCTGTATTGCACTCGGCTAATCAGTCACCCTTCTTAAAGCCTACGAGGCTGTACAAGGCAATTGCGTCGTTTTAAGCCGCTTGCTTCAAGACGACCCCAATACGTACGGTTTGCCTGAAGGTTGAACGATTGTTTGACCGTTTTTGACTTTCACGTAAGGGTTGTAGAGGGGATTAATATCCACTGCTAAGCCTTTTGCATGAGCGGAGAGCTTTTTGCTTCCTTTCACTACACGACAGTTAAAGGCCGATGAGTTATTCGCAGTCATGCTTAATTCATCATCTGCGCCATAGTTGTCAATCAATACCATTTTCTCAATTGGATACTTGGCGACATAGAGTTCTTTCAAAATAGTCAAGGCTTCTTGGGCAATGGATTGATGAACAATGAGCTCGCCTAATCGAGTTCGGCCTTTTCCATCGTAATGCAGTGCCGTCAGATAACGAAAATCTTTGCGGTCATGATGACAAATTTCTTTCCACGATTTGTTATTGATGTGTAAGAAAACATCATTAGAAATAGGGGACGCAACAAAATAGGAAGAAGCTTTTTCTTGAGTGATTGAAGATGTGCTTACGATGTTGCCAGGGGACCACATCTGCCCCCATAACGGTGACGGGGATAAGGGCGAATAGCAACTTCAGAGGAAAAGAAATTTTTCGCATGTGGGGTTAAGAAAAAAAGTTGTCCATACAGAACATGATATCAACGTACAAATTTTCTTGAAATTGCCAAAAAATAACCCCGAATTGAAACATCAACTCGAGGCATCGGATTTTTGAGTGTGGTGGAGACGGCGGGAATTGAACCCGCGTCCAAGAATCGTCCATAACCGGCTCTACATGTTTAGTTTGAACATTTAAAAAATCTCATCTGACTTCACGCCCTCAAACCGGCTCTGATCAGACCAGACACTCTTTAAGTCTCAACCACTACGCAGCGCCCTCGTAGTGATCCAGCCTGTATTAGTATAAAACCACTGCTAGCGAACTAGCCCGGCCTAGAGGCAAACCGGTGTGGTCCTCGCCTTAATTAGGCGGCGAGAGCGAAACGCTTGTTATTGGCGTTTATTTGTTTTCCAGCGGATTAACAAGGTGACTGGACCTTGACATGCACCAAGCTACTTCGTGACCCCTGTCGAAACCAGGTCGTCCCCACATAACTTGCAGACGTTGATTATGGCGTAAAAAGCACTTTTTTGCACGAAAAGATGTAGGAATTTAACAAAATAATTCGTTTTTAAATGAAAATTGCTCTAAAATTCGCTTCGTCTTTGTTTCGCAAAGAAAAACTGCCCACGGTGAGCGTATGAATGAGCAAGAACCGATGGGTAAATATCAATTTTTGAAAAGTGGAAAGCGTTGTTGCTTTACCACGGAGAATTATGGCAAAAGAAGATCTCATTGAAATGAGCGGCGTTGTGCTCGAAGTGTTGCCCGATGCCCGTTATCGTGTCAAGTTGGACAATGACCACGAATTAGTTGCTTACACCAACGGTAAGATGCGTAAGCACCACATCCGCATTTTGGCCGGTGATAAAGTCTCTCTCGAACTCTCCCCCTACGACTTAACGAAGGGTCGTATCACCTTCCGTCACATCGAAGGTCGTCCGTCTGCTGCTCAAGCCACCGGTACGAATCGTCGTCGCTAATTCTTAGCGTCGTCGACTTACTGAGTCGTCAGAAAAAGAATTTTGTGCCGTTAATTATGCTTTCCGATGAAGGCAGGATTGACGGCGCTTTCGTGTTGTCTGCCAATGGCAGTACAATAAGCAGAATATGTGTTCTCGAAAGGGATTGAGTCATGGAGCTTGAACTTTGGTATCTCATCGCCGTGCCTGCACTTTTTGTTGCCAGTTGGTGGTTAAGAGGGTTGGATCAAAGACAGCGTGACAATGAACGCCGACCGGAGACTTATTACAAGGGCATCAATTTGCTCTTAAATGAGCAACCCGATAAGGCGATCGATGCTTTTATCGAAGTGGTGAAGTTAGACCCCGAAACGATTGAATTGCACCATGCTTTGGGCAATTTGTTCTGTCGTCGCGGTGAGTTTGACCGCGCTATTCGCATTCACAATCATCTTCTCAATCGTGCCGATCTCCCGGCGCAAGAAAGATCCTTGGCTTTGTTTGAGTTGGCTAACGACTATTTGAAGGCCGGTCTTTACGATCGTGCGGAGGCAAGCTTTAAGCGTTTGCTCGAAGAGCCCGAATATCACTTAGACGCCATGCATGCGTTACTCAATATCTATTGCACGGAAAACGAATGGGAAAGCGCTATTGAGATGGCCAATCGCCTTGAGAAAGAGGCCGGTGAAAATCACATCTCGGAAATTGCTCACTTTCATTGTGAATTGGCCGATCGTCATCTTCGTCGTAAAGAAGTCGATGATGCCAAGCATTTGTTGGAAGAAGCTCTCAAGATCGATCGCCGTTGCGTGCGCGCTTTGATTGCCTTGGGACACATTTCTCTTCAAACCAATCAACCTGAAGAGGCCCTTACTTACTGGGCAAAGGTTGAAAGAGTTTCGCCGGAACACTTAACACTTGTGATGGCTCATATGGCTCAGGCCTATGAGATGTTGGGTAAACACGATCAAGCCATGAATATGATTCATCGTGCGTTAAACGATATGCCGCGAGCAGAAACCTTGTCAATCGCTTTGAATATTGTTCAAAAAGCCGAAGGCGATGAAGGCGCGATGCGCTTATTAAAGGAAGAGCTTGAACGTCATCCGAGTCTTTGGGCGTATGAAAAGTTAACGCAATTGCGCTTAAAGGATCACCCCGATAACGCTGAGTTGCAACTGTTGGCACAACTTTTGAAACCCTATGTATCACAACCGGGACGCTATGAATGTTCCGAATGCGGTTTTAGAGCAAAGGGGTTCCAATGGCACTGCCCTGGATGCTCGGGTTGGGGGACGTATCCGCCTACTCGTATTGAAGACTAAACGCAATACCGGCTTGTTAGGGTTTGTACCGACCTAACAAGCCTTTTTAATTTATTTACATTTTTTAGGGGTTTTGAGACGATATTCGTCAAAGTTTTTTGTACACTTCGAGTCATAAAACTTATTGTTAATTCAAGGAAACTTCATGTTCAAACGTATTGGTTTATTTATCTTGACCAACTTGGCCATTTTGGTGATGTTGTCGATCATCTTAAACCTCGTTAGTTTCTTCTTCGGGGTGAACTTCTCGCAGATTGCCGGCAGCAACCAAAATTTGGTTTCGCTCTTTATCTATGCGGCCATTGTGGGCTTTAGCGGTTCCATCATCAGCTTGTTTATGAGCAAGACGATGGCCAAGCACTCCATGGGTGTGCAAATGATTGATGTGAACAATCCGCGCAATGAAGTGGAACGCTGGTTGGTGCAAACGATTTCGAAGTTGGCTCAAATCAAGGGTGTGGCGATGCCCGAAGTGGGGATCTACCACGGTGAGCCCAACGCTTTTGCAACGGGTCCGAGCAAGAACAACTCCTTGGTCGCAGTCTCTGACGGTTTGTTGGCTTCCATGAATAAGGAAGAAGTCGAAGCCGTGTTGGGCCACGAAATGAGTCACGTTGCCAATGGCGACATGGTGACCATGACCTTGATGCAAGGTGTGATTAACACGTTTGTGGTGTTCTTGTCCCGCATCATCGGTAACTTTGTCGATCGCGTGATTTTGCGCAACGAAGACGATGCACCGGGTGCCGGTTACTACATCACGAGTTTGCTTTTAGACATCGTCTTGGGTCTCTTGGGCTCGATGTTGGTGGCCGCATTCTCTCGCTATCGTGAGTACCGCGCGGATGCCGGTGCCGCAGATGCATTGGGTTCACCCGCTCCGATGATCAACGCTTTGGCTCGTTTAGGCGGTCAAGCGCCGACGGAATTGCCCGGCAACGTCAAGGGCTTTGGTATCAGCGGTGGTATGGGTTCTTTGTTAGCCACGCACCCGCCGATTGAAGATCGCATTAAGGCTTTGCGTAGCTATCAACAAAATTAAGTTGATTTGATTTTAAGAAGTCCGATCCCGAAGCAATTTGGGGTCGGATTTTTATTATGTGGCTGCCAAAGAATTTGGATAAAAAAATGCTCGTCAACCTCAAAAAGGTTACGAGCAATTTTTGCGCTTAAAAAGTTAGTGGGGTGGGAAATGGGACTCGAACCCACGACAACCGGAATCACAATCCGGGACTCTACCAACTGAGCTATTCCCACCACTAAATTTTTGGCCCGCCCGACAGGATTCGAACCTGTGACCCTCGGCTTAGAAGGCCGATGCTCTATCCAACTGAGCTACGGGCGGTTTGAATCTTTCAGGGCTATGGTCGGGGCGAAGGGATTCGAACCCCCGACATTCTGCTCCCAAAGCAGACGCGCTACCGGACTGCGCTACGCCCCGTCAAAAGCGCGAGTCGTCATTATGCAGACTTTTTTCAAAAATTGCAAATCCTGCCATTCAAATTTTCTTTCAATTTTTTAAAGGTATCACTTACGCTTTGATTTGAAAAACAAATGTGTGTAACGGTGCATTTTTTTGAAAACGCACAAAATCCGCTCTCTGTACAATAAAGCCATTGTTTTTGTTGCAGAGGTTTTTCTATGAAATGGCAGTGTGGTGACAAGGTTTTAGATTTGTCTCGCCCTCTCATTATGGGGATTTTGAACGTAACGCCTGACTCTTTTTCCGATGGTGGCGAGCATGACGGTTTTACTGCTGCCATTGCGCATGCAGACAAAATGATTGGAGAAGGGGCTGACATTATCGATATCGGTGGCGAATCAGCGCGCCCGGGTGCGGCCGACGTTGCCGAAGAGGAAGAAATCCGTCGAGTGGTGCCGGTGGTCAAGGCCTTGGTGGAAAAGGGCTACATCATTTCCGTTGATACGAGTAAAGCCTGCGTGATGCGAGAAGCGATTAAAGCGGGTGCTCACATCATTAATGACATTCGTGCTCTACGGGAGCCAGGAGCCCTAGAAGCGGTGGCAGAATCAAACGTTGGCGTGTGTTTAATGCACATGCAGGGGCAACCTCGAACGATGCAAGTGGCACCTCACTACGACGATTTGATTGCTGAAGTCGAAGCGTTTTTATTAGAGCGGGCCCAAGTGTGTGAAGAAGCGGGGATTGACCGCACTCGTATTTGTTTGGACTATGGTTTTGGGTTTGGTAAGACCGTTGAACAAAACTTTAAACTTTTAGCCAACACCGATCACTTTGTTCGCTTGCCTTATCCGCACTTGGTGGGGTTGTCACGTAAGTCGAGTTTGGGTGCCGTGACGGGACGCGAAACGAAGGATCGAATGGTGGCTTCTGTGACGGGAGCGTTGCTTGCCGCACAGGGTGGCGCGCAAATTATTCGGGTGCATGATGTTGCAGCCACCAAAGATGCGTTTACAATTTGGCATAGTACGATTAACGCAAAGTAACGATCAAGGTGAATTCTTATGAGTCGTAAATATTTCGGTACCGATGGTGTTCGTGGTCTTGTGGGCGAGTTTCCCATTACGCCTGATTTTGTCATGAAGTTGGGTCAGGCGGCCGGTCGTGTTTTGAAACGCCACATGCAAGGTCATCGTCGCGTACGTGTCGTCATTGGTAAGGACACGCGTGTTTCGGGTTACATGTTAGAGGCTGCCTTGCAAGCCGGCTTTTCCAGCTCCGGCGTTGACGTTGTTTTGTGCGGTCCTATCCCGACACCCGCTATTGCTTATTTAACACGTGCGCAACGCGCCGATGCCGGTGTCGTTATCAGTGCAAGCCACAACCCGTATCACGACAACGGCATTAAGTTTTTTAGCGAATCCGGTACCAAATTCCCCGATGAAGTGGAATTGGAAATCGAAGAAGAGTTGGATAAAGGCTTTTCTTGCGTAGAAAGTAAGGATTTGGGCAAAGCCTGGCGCTTGGAAGATGCTGCGGGTCGCTACATCGAATTTTGTAAATCCACGATTGACAACAATGTGGACTTAAAAGGTTTACGTATTTTGGTCGATTGCGCCAATGGCGCAGCCTATCACGTTGCACCGGCGGTCTATCATGAGTTGGGCGCCGATGTCTTTACCGTGGGTGAGCATCCCGACGGTTTTAACATCAATGACGGCGTGGGTGCTACGCACACGGAAAATCTCTCCAAGAAGGTTTTTGAGCACGGCTGCGATGTCGGTATTGCCTTAGACGGTGACGCCGACCGCTTGATCATGGCAGACGCTCATGGTCACGTCTATAACGGTGACGAACTCCTTTACGTGATGGTGCGTGACCGTATGTCGCGTGAAGACGTCAAGGGCGCCGTGGGCACCTTAATGACGAACTACGCCCTTGAAAAGCGCTTTGCAGAATTGGGTGTGGAGTTTGTACGCGCAAAGGTCGGTGACCGCTATGTGTTGGAACAATTAAAGGCTCGCGAAGGTTGGATTTTCGGGGGTGAAAGTTCCGGTCACTTGTTGGTCTTGGATTGCCAAACGACAGGCGACGGTATTGTGAGCAGCCTTCAAGTGTTGGCTGCCATGCGTCGCCAAAACAAATCCTTGGCAGAATTGACCGCTGACATTACTTTGATGCCGCAAGTGTTGATCAATAAACGCATTGAAAAGGGCTTTGATTGGAAGGCTCATCAACCGATGATTGATGCGGTTAAGGATGCTGAAGATAAATTGACGGGACGTGGTCGCGTTTTGATTCGTCCATCGGGCACGGAACCCTTGTTGCGCATTATGGTGGAGGCCGATGATAAGGCATTGGCTCAAACGTTAGCGCAAACGATTGCCGATACGCTTTAATCGGTGTCTGATAACACGAAGGCCTGCATTTGCAGGCCTTCGCTGTTTCTAGGGAAGAAGTAAAGAGATAAGGGGTGGTGCAATCATCGGTGCAATGAAAGCGGTCACCAAGCCTGCCAACCCCATAGCAAGCCCCGCAAAAGCCCCAGCCTTATCACTAATTTGGAAAGCTCTGGAAGTCCCCATGCCGTGCGCAGAGACGCCCAAAGCAAACCCTTGGATATAGTCCTTTTTAATGCGGAAAAGTTTATAGAGGGGAAGCGCAATCATGGCGCCTACAATCCCTGTTAAGACAACGATCCCTGCGGTGAATTCCGGCATACCGCCCATCTTTTCCGAAATACCCATGGCAATCGGCGTGGTGACACTTTTCGGTGCCAAACTCATGATGGTTTCAAAAGAAGCCCCAAACAATGCCCCTAAAATAATGGTCGAGATAATCCCCGTGGCACACCCCACAAACACACCGATAAAGATCGGGGCCCAGAGTTTAGCCAAACGGAGGCGTTGATCAAAAAGCGGAATGGCCAAGGCAACGGTGGCCGGCCCCAACAAAAAGTGAACGAATTTAGCCCCTTCAAAGAACGTGTCATAGGGCGTATCCGTTGAAATCACCACCGTCATTAAAATCGCCACAGCAATCACAAAGGGGGAAAACACGGTGAGGTAACCGGTTTTGCGATAGACAACGATCCCGAGTTGGTAAGAAAGAAGCGTCAAGCAAAGCCACAAGGCAGGTTGAGCTTGCAAGTGATGCCACAAATCAACAATTGTCGTCATCATCCACCCCCAAGAGTTTGGCAGCCCATTGAACCGTTAACCCCGTTACCACCATCGTGATACCGGTACCTACGACCAAAATTAACGCAATCGCAACCCATTCGGCTTGAATACGATCAATGTGACGAATGATGCCCACACCCGCCGGGACAAACAAAAGGGCCAAGTGGGCCAAGAGGACAGAAGCGGTCATGCGAACCTTTTCAATCAAAGTGTCGCTTACGAAAAAACCAATCAATAAGAAAAGCATCCCGAACACGGGACCCGGTACAGGCAGCCCCAGCGCATAGGAAATCGCTTCGCCGACGAGCTGAAGCAGTAAAAATAAGGCAATGGATAAAAGCATTCCAACGTCTCCGTACTAACCCTAGGAGTCAAGGAGGGAAATTGTGTCACGAATGGCAAAAGAATGCCAACGATTTCATGGGGTAAGGGTGCCAAAATTTTGTAACTTCGTCCTCAGGTAAACACCTAAGAACTAATCCGAATTACCTATTTTTGAGGGTCATTTTAAAGTTATGGAAGAGATTAGTGTGTTGCTGATTTCCAGTGAGGAGGAGAAGCTTATGAAACAATCACGCTGTGCGATCGCCGTTGGGTTAGCGCTTTTTGCAGGCGCTGCTATGGCAGCTGCGGTTCCGCAAGTCTCAAACGACGTTAAAAACTCTGCCGAGGCGATTTATAAAGATCCTGTGATGCAAAAGATGCTCAAGGAGTTAACGAGCAAGGAAAATGCTCAATTCCGTTTCAATACGCATTTAGAATTGGCTCGCATTGCATCGCCTTCTCGCTTTGAAATGCGTCGTCAACAAGAAATTGCTCGTCGTATGGTCGAAGAATGGGGTTTTGATAAGAAAGACGTTATGGCCGATAAAGACGGCGTGATTAAGGGGGCCGGTATTCAGATTGTGGACGGCAAGCCCGTTTATAACGTCTGCGTTCGCTTCCCCGGCAGCTACTCTCAACAAAAGGGTGCCAAGACCTATAAGGGTCAATACCCGAAGGTCTTGTTAGAAGGTCACATCGATACGGTGAACCCTGCAGAGTTGCCGCCTGCTGAACGTCCTTATATGCCGGTGAAATTGCAAAAAGCAACCGAACCCATTGTGTCTTCGCCCGCAGCTTTGGCCGCTTTGAAGGATGAAGTACATTTCGATAAGAAGGGCAGAATTATTCAAGATGCTAACTACAAGAAAGCCTATGTTCGCTATGCAGATGAAGCCGAAGCCAAGGCCAAGGGTGGTTATCGTATCTATGTGCCGGGCTTTGGTGATGCCATGGGTAACACGACATCTGTGCTGACCGCTGCCATCATGATGAAGAAGTACAACATCAAACCCGTCTATGACATTTGGGTTTGCGGTACGGCCGGTGAAGAAGGTAAGGGTAACTTGGACGGCATGAAGCAGCTCTATGGCTACAACCAAGATACGGGTAAGGGTAATAATGCCTTGAATTTCGTTGCCAACTTCGGCGCTGACTCCACGCGTCCGGGTTCCGGCATTATGAATTACTTGGGTAGCTATCGTTTTGAAATCAAGTACACGGAACCCGCAGGCTACAAGCAAGGTGGCGCAGAAGCTCCGAGCGCTTTGATGGCCATGAACCGTTCGATTGCCAAGATTGCTGACGTGAAGTCGCCGTGGGATTTGGATAAGAAGGCTGAACGTACGACCTATACGGTTGGTGTGTCTCGTTGCGATGATGCCAAGCCCGGTGAACGTTCTCGTTCTTGCACGTTGATGGTTGATATGCGCTCGCCTACGCAAGGTCCTTTGAGTGCCATTCGTGCTCAAATCGAACCGACCTTTAAGGCAGCTTTGGACGAAGAAAATGCCAAGTACGGTCGCAAGACCGGTGACAAGGATGCCGTGTCGATGGAATTGGTATGGTTTGGCGATCGACCGGCTTACCAACGTCCGCACTATAACGACATTGCTTCTCAAATCTATTGGCAAACCGCTCGCACGGTCAATACCGATATCATCAAGGAATTGTCCACGGGTGCTGCTAGCTTAAACGATAACGTGCCCGCAGCTGTTGGTGTGCCGACCGTGAACTTTAACGTTCATACGCCTGCTGTTAGCGGTGGTGGCCACTCCTTTAACGAATGGGGTATCCCGGGTGACGCCGTTGCTGAAGGTAAGCGCATCTTCCGTATGGTGTTGATGGGTTTGACGGCCGCCGGTTACCACACGAGTTCCGGTAAGGTGATTGCACCGACCGCAGCCGATATTGGCAACCGTACGACTGAAGATATGTATTAATTGCACGCCATGGAAAGGAGTTCATGATGAAAGCAAAATTATTAGTGGCTTTGTTGGGTTCTTTGGCTGCAGGCGTTGCAATGGCTGAAGTCTCTAGCGTTTTAACGGTTGATATCGCCGGTCCCGGTGGTCACAGTAACGGGGCTTACGGTCGCACCAATGCGGTTCACGCTTCGGCTCGCGCGATTATGGAAATTGAAAAAGCCATTCCGTCGCAAAAGCAATGCGTGGTTTCTGCCTTAAATGGTGGTAACTCGGTTAACTCCATCGCTCAAGACGGTCATTTCAAGGTGTCTTTGAAAGCCAAAAACGCCAAGGAAATGGAAGCGTTAAAGAAGAAGGTGGATGCGGCTGTTGCTGCTGGCGTGAAGGCTGAAAATGACTTCCGCGGTGTGAAGGAAGGCGATATGACGGGCGGTGTGCCTGCTCATGTTCGCTACACGATCAATTGACATCCTCCACCTACTGAAGTAAGTGGATTCCTGCGGGTCGTGCACAGGTTTTAACCGGTACACCACCTTCGGTGGGTTCCTGTTGCTGACCAACTATCGTTGGTTCACTCGGCAGGCATCGAAGGGACTGTCCGCCCCCGGTTTAATACATT
>CAJLGW010000065.1 GCA_905206345.1 uncultured Sutterella sp.
ATGAAAAAAAAACTGGCTCGCAACGAGCTTTTTTAGGATTTTTTAGAAATCCCCTTAAAGACAAACTATGTAATTTTACTAAATTCAATAATATCACTTCTACCAACCAAATAAGATAAGCAACTGAATAATCGAAATTATTTTAATTTCTTTACTGAATTTTGTTTTTTCTTTCTGAATCCGAAAAGTTAAGTAAAATACTGAAAATTCAAAACAACTCCTGAGAGAGACAAATGACTCAAGTTGCTACCGAACATTTAGATCCGTTGGCACAAAAGAAAAAAGCCTGGTCGGGTCGTTTTTCCGAACCTGTTGCTGATTTCGTTTTACGTTATACCGCCAGTATCGACTTCGATAAGCGTATGGCGATCGCCGATATTGCCGGCTCCATCGCTCACGCCACGATGATGAATCACGTTGGTGTTTTAGCCGACGAAGACTTAGCCGCCATTAAGCGTGGCATGGCCCAAATCGTTGAAGAAATCCAAGCCAACAAATTCGAGTGGAAATTAGAACTCGAAGACGTTCACTTAAATATTGAAGCACGTCTGACGCAATTGGTGGGCGACGCCGGTAAGCGTTTGCACACAGGCCGTTCTCGTAATGACCAAGTGACAACCGATACACGTCTTTACTTGCGTGAAGAAATTGACACGATCATTCACTTGTTGAGCGACCTTCAAGAAGTCTTGGTTGCTAAGGCCAAGGGCGAAACCGACACGATTATGCCGGGCTTTACGCACATGCAAGTGGCTCAACCCGTCACGCTCGGTCACCACTTGTTGGCTTACGTTGAAATGTTTGAACGTGACCGCAACCGTATGATCGACTTGCGCCGTCGTGTGAACCAATGCCCGTTGGGTGCTGCCGCTTTGGCCGGTACCACCTACCCGATCGACCGTGAATTCACGGCCAAGTTGTTGGGCTTTGAATCCGTAATGCAAAACTCTTTGGATGCCGTTAGCGACCGTGACTTCAGCATTGAATTCACCGCTGCCGCCTCCTTGGTGATGATGCACATCTCTCGCTTATCTGAAGAATTGATCTATTGGATGTGCCAACGTTTCAAGTTCATGATGTTGCCCGACAAGTTCACGACGGGCTCCTCCATCATGCCGCAAAAGAAAAACCCTGACGTTGCTGAAACCGCTCGCGGTAAAGCCGGTCGTGTGGCTGGTGACTTGATGAGCTTGACCCTTTTGATGAAGGGTTTGCCTTTGGCCTACGCTAAGGACACGCAAGAAGACAAAGAACCAGTCTTTGACGCTTTGGATACGGTGAAGGACACGTTGCGTGCCTTTATCGAAATGATGCCGGGCGTTGAACCCAACCGTGAAGAAATGCTTCGTGCTGCTCAAGCCGGTTACCCCGCCGCTACGGACTTGGCCGACTATCTCACGAAGAAGGGATTGCCCTTCCGTGAAGCTCACGATGTCGTCGGTAGCGTTGTTCGTTTGGCCCAAGACCGCAACTGCGACCTGGCTGACCTTACGTTGGAAGACTTGCAAGGCTTCTCCACCTTGATCGAAGAAGATGTCTACGAAAAGGCTTTGAAGCTCGAAGCCTGTGTCGCAGCTCGCGATCACGTGGGCGGTACGGCTCCGAACCAAGTGCGCTATCAAGTTGCTCGTTGGGAAGAAACGTTTGCCCAACGTCGCCAAGAAGTGCCGCACAAGACATTGCTTGAAATGACAAAATAATTTCGAGTAGGTACATAGAAACGGGACTGAATTTCAGTCCCGTTTCTATTAATGGCAGAAGCTGATTCGGTCGTTAAACATCCAATGTCGTAAAAGCAAAACGATCCACATCAAAAAGACCTCGATCGGTCACTCGCAAATGCGGAATGACCGGTAAAGACATGAAGGCTAAGGCCATCACCGGCTCCACTCCATTGGCAAAGTCAAAAGCTTGATGCGCTGTTTCGTAAAGTGCACTTTGTCCGACAATAACGTCTTGACTTTCCCCGTCACTCATTAAGCCTCCGATGGGAAGTGCAAAAGTTGCCAATACCTTATGATCTTTGACAACCACCATGCCGCCACCCATGGCTTTTAACGTATCGTGCGCGAGCACCATATCAGCATCAGAACCACCAGCAATCACCACGTTGTGACTGTCATGAGCAATGGTCGTTGCGATCGCCCCGTTCATTAATGTATTTTCTTTAATGTAGCCACGCAACACCCCTAAACCGATAGAAGCTTTCTCGTGGTGGCGTTCAATCACAGCAATTTTCACCAGTCCTGGATTTAAAGACGCTTGGAAGTGCTTATCGCCATTAACCGTTTGTGTTCCGCTTTCGGTCAAAATCTGATTGGGCAATACGTCAATCACACGAATCGATGATGTTTTAAATTCCATACGAAGCGATTCTTCACTAACGGGCGCAGTTTTCACAGAAGATAAAACCGTTGTCGGTTGATGCAGCGCTTCAACAGAACGCAAACAACTTCCATCGTGTGCAACGTGTTCACCCTTTAGGTAAACATCGGCAACCTTAAAGTCTTTGAGGTTCTTGACGATCGCAAAGTCTGCACGATAACCCGGTGCAATGGCCCCGATTTTTCGTAAACCGTAGTGACGTGCCGCATAGACGGTTGCCATGCGCAAAGCAGTCATGGGCTTTAGTCCGGCGGCCACTGCCATCCTCAAGTGCTTTTCCATGTGACCACGCGTTTGAATGTCGCTCGGATTCGCATCATCGGTACAGAAAAAGCACATCGATGCATTATCGTCCGTCACGCCTTGAATTAAAGCTTCAAAATTCTTGGCTGCTGACCCTTCTCGAATATTGACGGCCATTCCTCGACGAATTCGCTCCTTAAGTTCTTCTACCGTTGAGCATTCATGATCACTTCCGATACCGGCCAATGCACAAGCGGACAACTGACTTCCTAAGAACATCGGAGCGTGTCCGTCAATGGCAACATCGCGTTGCTGGGCATCAATGAGCTTTTGCATGAGGTCAGGTTCTCCCATGAGAACACCTGGAATATTCATCACTTCAGCTAGTCCCAACACTTTGGGATGATCATAGAATTCACGGAGGTCTTCAGCTTTTAGAATGGCACCGGAATTCTCAAATGGCGTTGCCGGTACACAAGAGGGCAACATAAAGCGAATGTCTAAAGGCGTATGCTCTGCCGCTTTGAGCATGTACTCAATCCCGGCTTTGCCTGCGACATTGGCAATTTCATGGGGGTCGGCAATCACCACACCGGTACCATGAGGCACCACTAAATCGCTGAAGCGCTCTGGGCTAAGCATAGAGGACTCGATATGAACGTGGGTATCAATAAAGCCCGGTAGTAAATAAGCGCCTTTAAGGTCAATCGTTTCTTTAGCTTCACGACTACCCGTCTTCACGCAATCAACAACCACTCCGTTATCGACCAAAACATCCACATCGGTTAAGAATTCGCCACTAAAGACGTCTGCAACGATGCCGTTAGTAAAACACAACTGTGCAGGGGTCTTGCCTTGAGAAACATTGATTGCTTCAACGAATGCTTTTAAGTCCATCATCAACCTCGATATTGGTTTGATTGAGCTGAATTTGCTCACTGATTGCAGTTTACTTCAGAAAGTTAGGGAATTTATTAACACTATGCAAAACTATTTAGTTTATTTACGACTAAAATAAGTTTGTTTTAGTCCTAAGATCCTTTGGAGGCAAAATGCAATCTCAATGTGAACATAAGGTTTGGCGCGATACGGCTAGTGACGCTGCCAATCGTTTGACGACGGCTACAGTGAATGAATTCCTTGAATTTTGCAAGGTTCCCCGTCCGGGTTTCCACACAGAACAAGCTTTAGCTTATTTCCAAGCTTACGCTGATAAGCACGGCTTTAAACACTACCGTGACAACTACGGCAATTTCTGGATGGACATCCCCGCCACCGAAGGTTACGAGAACTATCCCAAAGTGATTCTCCAAGCCCACATGGACATGGTCTGTGTGAGCACGTCCGATAAGGACATTGACTTCAAGACGACCGGTATTACGGCCATCATCAATGGCGATCGTATGACCGCAGACGGCACGTCTTTAGGTGCCGACAACGGTATCGGTGTGGCAGCCGGTTTGGCAGTGGCCACGAGCGATGTTCCGCACGGCCCGTTGCGCTGTTTATTTACGGCTGACGAAGACGTGGGGTTGCACGGTGCTGCCGCTTTGGATCCAGCCGCTCTTGATTCTGAATTCTTGATCAACATTGACCTTGAAGAAGAAAACGAAGTTTGCTACTCCTGTGCAGGTAACTTGCGTGCTTCCATGAAGCAACACTTTGCCACGAAACCCGTCTGCGAATGCCGTCGCGTGTTCCGCTTAACCGTTGATAAGCTCTTGGGCGGTCACTCCGGCATGGACATTCATCGCAATCGCTTAAACGCTTCTGTGGCTTTGATGACGATGCTCGACCGTGTTCAAACGGCCTGTGGCAAGATTCGTTTCGTTGAAGTGAAGTCCGGCGCCGCCTTTAACGCCATCACGCACAATGGCTCTGCTACGTTCGCCGTGAAGGCTGAAATGGAAGCTCAAATGCGTGAAGCCATCGCTGCCGCTCAAGCCGAACTCGTTGAAAAGTTCCCGCTTGAAAAGATGACGGTTGAATTAACGCAAGTGGATGCCAAAGGCTTGGAAGCCATCTCCGGCGAAGACTCCGCTAATTTGATTGCCCTCGTTAACTACTTGCCGCAAGGCGTCTTGGCAATGAGCCCGAAGATTGAAGGCTTGGTTCAAACCTCTTCCAATACGGGTATTTTGCAATTGGTTAACGGCAACTGTGAAGTCGGTACGAGTAGCCGCTCTTGCGTCACCGCTGACGTTGACAAGTTAGAAGACGACTTCCGTAAGGAGTCCAGTAAGTACGGTTACGAATTAACCGTGATGAGTAAGTACCCGGGCTGGGACGGCGATCCGGATACGCCCCTTTTGAAGCTCGCTGCCCAAGGTTATAAGAGCATCGGTGTCGACGCTCGTTTGGTGGCCATTCACGCCGGTCTTGAACCCTCTTGGTTCTCTTCCAAGCGCGAAGGCATGCAAATGATCTGCTTGGGTCCGACAATCAAGGGTGCTCACACGACGGAAGAAACGTTGTATATCGATACGCTCGCTCCGACGATGGACGTCGTGCTCTACTGCTTGCATCACGTCAACGAACTTTAATCGAAAGTTCTAGGAAGAAAACACTTTCTTCCTAATATTCAAATGACGGTATTTGGATTTGCTCCGGATACCGTCATTTTTCTACTCTATTTTGTAATCTCGATTAATCGATCCCAAAAGAGTTGAACAGGCTTCGATGAGGGTTGGGATTTTTTACGAATCAAATAGGCCGAAACTTCAAGCTTTGGGGTCAAAGGAATAAAGACCAAATCATCGTGCCCTTGAAGCAACCCTTCAAACGTCATCAAGGCCCCCATACCTTCTGAGGCCATCTGCAAAGCAGTGTTTATGAGGTTGTAGCTCGCGCAGATATGTAGATTCTCCATTTCTTTACCAAACCAACTTTGAAGCGCATTAAAGTTATAAAACTGCGCACTCACAATGAGTGGATAAGGTAACAAATCCTCTGGCGAAACGGATGATTTTTTTGCTAAAGGATGATCTTTGCTGACAGCAATACCCCAAGACTCGCACCAAGGTAAACGACGACTTTGGTACGGTGTCAAATTAAAGGGATCAAATACCAAACCAATATCAGCTAACCCTAGATCCACTCGTCTTGCCACTTCCTCACCATTTGCACTGTGAATACGAAATTGAACACCCGGATATTGTTTTTGAAATTGATTCATGCATTGAACAATTTGCGTCATGTTGGCCGTTTCACCGGCAGCAATCGTAATGGGGCCACTAATGTCTTCGCCTGTTTTGTTGATAAGTTCTACCTCGGTTCTTTCAACTAATTCAGTAATTTCATAAGCACGCTTATAGAGTAACTCACCTTTTGGTGTCAAGGTCACTCCTTTAGAGGAACGAACGAAAAGTGCACCTCCCAGCTCATCTTCCAACTCCCTAATGGTTCGCGTGAGATTAGGCTGCGTGTGATGAAGCGTTTCTGCCGCACGAACAAAACTCTTTTCTCTGGCAATTGCTAGAAAAAACTTTAAATCTCTTAAATCCATCACCCTCTCCATACTTTTTTATTATTTTAACATGGTGAAAATAAGTATTTGAAATGATAAAAACGCCTTCATAAAATAATTTCAACTAATTAGCACAAGGAGATAATCATGAAGCGTCGGCAAGTACTTCAAGGCTCAGCCTTGGGCATGTTAAGCGTGATAACTCCAACCTTTGCAAAAGGGAACGACGAAATGAATGTTCTGACAATGACCACAACTTGGGACAAGATTTTTCCTTTAAGCCCCTATATCGAACATCGCAAGGTTAGCTTTAACACGCGTTTTGGCGTGACATTGGCGGCTGACCTTTACCGTCCGAAAAATCGTAAAGGTAAGCTCCCCGCCATTGCGGTGAGCGGCCCCTTCGGCGCAGTGAAAGAACAATCCTCGGGGCTTTATGCACAAACATTAGCCGAAGCTGGCTTTTTAACGATTGCTTTTGACCCAAGCTTTACGGGAGAAAGCGGAGGTTTCCCTTGTCATGTTGCCTCTCCTGACATTTGCACGGAAGACTTCAGTGCCGCCGTTGACTATCTCTCCAATCTTGATGGTGTAGATGCTAACCGCATTGGTATCTTAGGGATTTGTGGTTGGGGTGGATTTGCGTTAAACGCTGCGGCCGGAGACCCTCGCATTAAAGCAGTATTGACTTCAACAATGTATGACATGAGTCGCGTTAACACATTGGGGTATTTTGACAAAATGACCGATGAAGATCGCTGGAATGCCAAGGTTGAATTAACGCGTCAACGTACCGCTGATTTTGCCAATCAATCATATGCAGAAGCGCCAACGCTTCCGACAAAGCTTTCTGGCAACGAACCGTTATTTGTTCAACAATACTGGCAATTTTATCGAACGCCCCGTGGTTTCCATCCACGCTCCATTAATTCCAACGGTGCATGGAATGCAACCTCTGCGCTTTCGTTCATGAATACACCACTTTTGACTTACATCGGTGATATTCGTTGTCCTGCTTTATTGATTCATGGCGAAAAGGCTCACTCACGTTACTTCAGCGAAGATGCTTTCAAACGACTCAAGGGCAATAACAAAGAACTTTTGATTATTCCGGGTGCTACGCACACGGATCTCTACGACAATACAACGAACAAGATTCCGTTTAAACGTATTGTTGCGTTCTACCAAAAAGCTTTAGCCTAATCTGACTTATCTAGGGGATGGAGAGGTCAATTTGATCCTTCCTCCCCCCTCTAGTTTACCTTCTGAGCAACGAGTTAAGAATCTATACCTTTTTGTTATAAACAAACCATACAAATAAGCATTGGAAATAGACTTTTCTTCTTCATAAAATTATTTCATTCATAAAAGCACAAGGAGATCGATATGAAAAGAAGACATCTTCTCCAAGGTTCTGCTCTGACGATTTTGAGTCTCTTGACTCCTCATTACGCGATAGGACAAAGCCAAATGACAGCAACGAAAAAATTAATGAAAGTGAGAGTTTCCTAAGGTTCAACTTCTGTTGTCTTTACTTTAAATGACACTCAAGCCGCACAAGACCTTTATACACAGCTTCCCTTAACGGTTGATGTTGAAAACTTCAGTACCAACGAAAAAATCTTTTATCCAAAAAAGAAATTGGACATCACGGGAGCCTCTGAAGCCTATGCCAAAAAGGGAAGTCTTTGCTACTACGCTCCGTGGGGAAACGTTGTGATGTTCTACGCCCACTTCGGTCAAGGCAATCGTCTGTACTCTTTGGGAGAAGCCATTGAAGGAGTTGACAACATCGAAAAGCTCAGAGGCAAAATCACAATTTCAACCTTCTAGAACAAACCTTTAAATGAATATGGAAAAAACTACAATGATGGAAATTACTCTTAATAACAGTGTCAAGATGCCTATGCAGGGCTATGGCGTTTTCCAAGTTACGGATTTGGAAGTCTGCGAAAAGGCTGTACTTGAGGCAATTGATGTCGGCTATCGTCTTATTGATACCGCCAGCTCTTATCAAAATGAAATGGCTGTCGGTCGAGCCATTAAACGCTCCGGTGTTGCACGAGAAGAGCTCTTTATTACAACCAAGGCTTATGTCCATCAGATGGGATATGAAAAAACCAAAGCCGCATTCTACGAATCCATTGAAAATCTTGGACTTGAATACCTTGACTTATACCTTATTCACATGCCTTACGGTGATTATTACGGTAGCTGGCGAGCAATGGAAGAGCTCTATAAGGAAGGTCGCATTCGAGCCATCGGTGTCAGTAATTTCCTTCCCGATCGCATTATCGACCTCTGCAACAATGCGAACGTCACACCCGCTGTCAATCAGATAGAGTTGCATCCCTTCTATCAACGAAACGGCGAACTGGAATTGCTCCAAGAATATGGCATTACGGCTCAAGCGTGGGCGCCTTTTGCTGAAGGTCTCAACGGCATGTTTACCAATCCGATACTGACAGCTATTGCACAATCCCATGGAAAAACTGTCGCTCAAGTCGTATTGCGTTGGAATATTCAACGAGGTGTGGCAATTATTCCGAAATCTGTCCATCGAGAAAGAATGGAACAAAATCTGGATATTTGGAATTTTGAGCTTTCTCAACAAGATATGGACAAAATTTCGCAACTTGATTTAGCTCGTCCACAAATGTTGGATACCCTCAAACCGAGCGAAGTGAGAAGAGTTTATGACTATTTGAACAACCCTGTTCTCACTAGTTTGTAAAGAACGGACAAATTACCATGCAACTCATTGAAAACCAAACTTACGATGCCGAGCGCGCCTTTTATGGTCAAACCGAGGTGCACTTTAAAGACGGTGCCCTTGATGGCCCAGCAGACGGCGAAAGCGCATTCAAGGAATGTAGCGACATTGTGATTGAAAACGTCTTTTGCAATCTCCGTTACCCGTTTTGGCACAACCATGGTCTCAAAATCATTGATTCCGAATTAACCGATCTTTGCCGTGCTGCGCTTTGGTATACGGATCACGTTGAAATTACCAACACAAAACTCCATGGCATTAAAGCATTACGTGAATGTGCGGACATTGTGATTGATCACTGCTCGATTGACTCTCCTGAATTTGGATGGTTTTCGAACAACATTGTGATCAGTAACAGTACGGCCAAGAGCGAATACTTCATGATGCAGGCAAAGAACTTAACGCTTAAAAACGTGAAGTTTGACGGTAAATACTCTTTCCAATACAACGAAAATCTTACGATTGAAGATTCTGAACTCACCACCAAGGATGCGTTCTGGCACGCAAAAAATGTGACCGTCAAAAATAGCACGCTTCGCGGTGAATACCTTGCCTGGTTCTCCGAAGGCTTGACGCTCATTAATTGCAAAATTATTGGCACGCAACCCCTTTGCTATTGCAAAGACCTCACGCTCATTGACTGCGAAATGATTGATACCGATTTGTCATTTGAAAAGTCGGACGTTGACGCAACGATTTTGACAGCAGTTGACAGCATCAAAAATCCGCTCTCTGGCACCATTCGAGTCCCAGAGGTTGGTGAAATCATCCGTGATGAAAAATGGGCACTCGGCGAAATTGTGATCACAAAAGATTCAAGCAAATCGCTTTAAAGGAATAATTTAAATGTCGAAGAAAGTATTAATTCTGACTTCAAGCGCTCGCATCGAAAGCAACTCTGAAAAGTTAGCTCAAAGCTTTGCAAAAGGTGCTCAAGATTCAGGTCACGAAGTCGAAGTCATTCGATTGGCTAACCGTACGGTTCAGTTCTGTCGTGGTTGTTTGTCTTGCCAAAAAACGCTACGTTGTCTCATCAAAGATGATGTAGCTGACATTCTTGAACAAATGCGCCATGCAGATGTCGTCGTGTTTGCTACTCCTATCTACTACTACGAGATGTCGGGTCTTATGAAGACATTCTTAGACCGCACCAACCCCCTCTTCCCCCAAGAGTATCGATTCCGTGATATCTATTTGCTGGCTACGGCAGCCGATGAAGCAGCGCACGCCTTTGATCGTGCAATTGCAGGGCTTGAAGGGTGGATTGAGTGCTTTGAAAAAACGCGATTGGTTGAAGCGATTGTCGCTGGTGGCGTCACTGGCCCCGGTGACATTGCAGGCCATCCGGCGCTTGATCAAGCTTACCGAGCCGGTCAAAGCATCGAATAATCTTTATTTTTATCGAGTAGGCGGAGGGGTTGCCCCTTTCCGCCTCTCACAACACCGTACGTGCGG
>CAJLGW010000066.1 GCA_905206345.1 uncultured Sutterella sp.
GTTACCACTTTTTGCTTGGGTTTTACAACTTTCACGCTAAAGTGTGATGAACCAGCTATTAGAGAAAAAAACTCTCCTGCCTTCGCTTTGCTAAAATATTGGGTTTGTTACTTAATTTCTTTTCGGAAAGTCCTATCATCATGCAAAAGCGACAAATTTTTATGACCACGGCGTTACCGTACGCCAATGGTGTGTTCCATATCGGTCACATCATGGAATACATTCAAGCGGATATCTGGGCACGCACGCAACGCATGTTCGGCAACACGGTTCACTTCTGCGGCGGTGACGACACCCACGGTGCTCCGATGATGATTGCTGCCGAAAAAGAAGGAATTACGCCCAAGGAATTGGTGGCTCGCATTGCCTCCGGTCGTAAGGCTTACCTTGACGGCTTCCACATCCACTTTGACCACTGGTACTCCACCGACAGCGAAGAAAACGTTCAATTGTCTCAAGACATCTACAAGCGCTTGTTAGCCAAGGGCTTGATCTACACGAAAGACATCGAACAATTCTATGACCCGGTTAAGGGTATGTTCTTGGCTGACCGCTTCATTAAGGGTACGTGCCCGAAGTGCGGTGCTGATGACCAATACGGTGACAACTGTGAAAAGTGCGGTGCCGTTTACGCTCCGACCGAATTGATCAACCCCTACTCTGCCTTGTCTGGCGCTAAGCCTGAATTGCGCACGTCGACGCACTACTTCTTTAAGTTGTCCGATCCGGCCTGTACGGAATTCTTGCGTGACTGGGTTCGCGGCCAAGGCAAGAGCGGTGCTGCCCGCGTTCAACCTGAAGTTCGTGCCAAGGACGAAGAGTGGCTTGAAGACGGCAAGATGGGCGACTGGGATATTTCCCGTGACGGTCCCTATTTCGGTATTCCGATTCCCGATGCTCCCAACAAGTTCTTCTATGTGTGGCTTGACGCTCCGGTCGGCTACTACGCCAGCTTAATGAACTATGCTCAAAAGCAAGGCTTTGACATCTGGGAATTCTTAAACGATGAAAAGACTGAACAAATTCACTTCATCGGTAAGGACATTATTTATTTCCACACGCTTTTCTGGCCGGTGATGTTGCACTTTGCAGGTCAACCCTACCGTGTGCCCGATAACGTTTTCGTTCACGGCTTCATGACCGTTGACGGTCGCAAGATGAGTAAGAGCCGCGGTACGGGTATCAGCCCCATGAAGTACCTTGAGCTCGGCATGAACCCGGAATGGTTGCGTTACTACTTGGCTGCCAAACTTGGCCCCACGTTAGATGACGTTGACTTCGGTAAGCAAGACTTCATCGCTCGTATTAACAGCGACTTGATCGGTAAGTATGTCAACATCGCTAGCCGTGCAGCGGGTTTCATCGTCAAGCGCTTTGACGGTCATGTGGCCGATGGCTTGGAAAATCATGAATTGGTCGTTCGTTTGCGTGACAACGTCGCTAACGTAGCCAAGTTCTACAACGACCGTGAATACGGTAAAGCCATTCGCTTGGCTATGGAAATGGCTAACTACGTTAACGAATACGTTGACCGTGAAAAGCCCTGGGATTTGGCTAAGGATGAAACGCAAAAGGCCAAGTTGCACGAAGTCTGCTCCGTTGCCTTGGAAACGTTCCGTCTCTTGACGACGATGCTCAAGCCCGTGTTGCCCGCAACCGCTGCTAATGTTGAAGCTTTCTTGGGTTGTGGCGAATTGACGTGGGATACGGCCGCTTGCGCATTAACGAGCGCCAACACGATCATGCCTTATAAGCACTTGATGCAACGCGCAGACATCAAGCAATTGGATGCTTTGGTGCCGGGCGTTCCCGAAGTGCCCGCAACGCCGGCTCCCGGTGGTGAAGAAATTGCTCCGGAAGTCACGATTGACGACTTCAATAAGCTCGACCTTCGTATCGCCAAGATCGTGAAGTGCGAACACGTTGAAGGCTCCACGAAGCTCTTACGCTTGACGGTGGACTTAGGCGAAGGCAAGACCCGCAATATTTTCTCCGGCATCAAGGCTTACTACGATCCGAAGGATCTTGAAGGTAAGTTGACGGTCGTGATTGCTAACCTTGCTCCGCGCAAGATGAAGTTTGGTGTGAGCGAAGGTATGCTTTTGTCGGCCTGCAACGCCGATGAAAAGACGGGTTTGTACATTCTTGAACCGCAAGAAGGTGCTACCCCCGGTATGCGTTTGCATTAATTAGGACTTGCTTTAACTAGAAAAGTCTCTAAACTTACGGACGTATCTAAAAACAGTTGGCTTCATGCCAACTGTTTTTACATTTATTCCAAAATTCTCTCTAATCTTTTCGAAAATAAAAATGAGTTTGGGTCAACGCTTAAAAAAGGTGATGGGAAATATCCCTCTTGAACCGTTCCACCCGGTCAGCCTTGATTTAATCGGACACTATAGTGCCCATCAATTAACACGCGACATCAGCTCCGGGTTAACTGTCGGTATGGTTGCTTTGCCTTTGGCCATGGCCTTTGCCATCGCCTCTGGTGTCACCCCTGAAGCCGGTATTTATACCTCTATCATTGCCGGCTTTTTGATCGCCATTCTTGGTGGTTGCCGTGTGCAAATCGGCGGTCCCGCCGGTGCCTTCATCGTGATCATTTACGGCATCATTGCCAACTACGGCTTAGTCAACTTAATGATCGCAACAATCGGTAGCGGTATTCTCTTGCTACTGATGGGGCTATTGAAGGTCGGTAACCTCATTCGCTTTATCCCAGTTTCCATCGTGATCGGTTTTACCAATGGTATTGCCGTCTTGATTGCCTTGTCTCAGGTCAAGGACTTCTTGGGATTAAAGATTGAAAATATGCCAGCCCACTTTTTCGGTCAAATCAATGCCATTTGGACCAATATCCATACGGTCAATTACTACGCTTTAGGCGTTGCATTGGTCTCATTTGCCATTGTGAAGTTTTGGCCAAAGGACACGTCCACGCACTCTGCTCAATGGTTGCGTTGGGTTGCCAAGATCCCTGGCACGGTCGTTGTGTTGGTGCTTTCCATGTTGGCTGTCACAACCTTTAACCTTCCGGTCGAAACGATCGGCAGTAAGTTCGGTGGCATTCCCCAAACGTTACCGGATTTGCAAATCCCCGCTTTTGACTGGGCAAACATCCGCCACTTGATCTCCCCGATGATCACGTTGGCCTTGTTGGGTGCTATTGAATCCTTGTTATGTGCTCGTGTGGCTGACACGTTAACGGACGATCGTCACAATCCGAACCAAGAATTGATGGGTCAAGGGATTGCTAACATGGTGGTACCTTTCTTTGGCGGTATTCCTGCCACGGGTACCATCGCCCGTACGGTCACGAACATTAAGAGTGGTGCTATCTCTCCGGTCTCAGGCGTCGTGCACGCCATCACCCTTTTGGTGATTGTTTTGGTTGCCGCACCTTTGGCCAGCAACATTCCGTTGGCCGCTTTGTCTGCCATCTTGTTCTTCGTTGCCAGCAACATGGGCAACTGGGCTGAATTTAACCGCTTGCGCCAAATGACGATGAGCTACAAGGTCACGCTCTTGTTGACGTTCTTCTTGACGGTAATCTTTGACTTGACGGTGGCTGTGGAAGTGGGCTTGTTGACGTCTTGCTTGTTCTTCATCTATCGCATGAATACGTTGACGAAGGTGACGCCCATCACGTTGTCAGTGGATACGCCCGAAGGCATCGAAGCTTGGCAATTGCAAGGTTCGCTCTTCTTTGGTTCTGTGTCCAAACTCAACACGGTCACGGATCCCAAGCGCATCACGGCTCACAATGCCAATAAGGTGGTGATCTTTGATTGCACGACGTTGATGAACATCGACAACTCTGCCATGGACATCATTCAAACGTACATCCGTGCGTTGAAGCGCCGCCACTTTGAATTGATTATTTGTGGCGCCACGGGTCACACGTTGCGTCAAATGCAACGCACCGGCATCGCTCAAACGTTGGGCAATAATATGACCAACGACATGATGGAAGCCGAACGTTTGGCACGTAAACTCCTTCAAAATATGAAGTAATTAAGCGTGATTAGAAAAAGGCATTGAGAACGAAACCTCAATGCCTTTTTTGTTGCTATTAACAAATAGCGTTAAAGGAGAGCAATCACTTGATCAATCGTTTCTTCGGTTGTGGCCCAACTCGTACAGAAACGCACTGCTGTGTGATTATCATCCACAATAGCCCATTGCGTGAAAGCCACTTTCTTTGCAACTTCTGTCATTTGTTCATTCGTTAAAATCACAAACTGTTGGTTGCTCGGGCTTTCAGAATAGAATTGGTAACCCTTTTCCTTCAAAGCCTTCTTCAACTTCATGGCCATCGCAATGGCGTGGCGACTGATTTCCATATAAAGGTTATCGGTAAAGAGCGCATCAAATTGGATACCCAAAACACGGCCCTTAGCCAACACAGCACCGCCTTGCTTCATGATCGTAAAGAAGTTTTTTGCCAATGCAGTATTGGAAAACACAACGGCTTCACCTAAAAGGGCGCCCACCTTCGTGCCACCAATATAAAAGACATCACACAAACGAGCCATATCGGCTAACGTGACGTCACTACCTTCACTAGCTAAGGCATAACCCAAGCGAGCACCATCAACAAAGAGCGACAATTGGTGCTTACGGCAAACTTCAGAAATTGCCGTCAATTCTGCCAAGGAATAAACAGAGCCCGTTTCCGTGGATTGAGAGATGTAAACCAAAGCCGGCAACACACCATGCATCCAGCTGGCATCTTTATAGTTATTGACGATAAAGCGATCCAAATCTTCAGCTCGCATCTTACCGTCATGAGGATCAATGGCTAAAACCTTATGACCACCCAATTCAATGGCACCGGCTTCGTGACCGTTAATATGACCCGTTCTAACAGCAACCACGCCTTCACAGGGGCGAAGAATAGAACGAATCACGGTCGCATTGGTTTGCGTACCACCGACTAAAAAATGTACTTCAGCATTAGGGGCTTCACAAGCAGCCTTAATCTTTTCTCTAGCGCTTTCACAATATTCATCCGTACCGTAACCGGACGTGCTTTCTAAATTGGTTTGCACCAACTTTTCCAAAATCTTCGGGTGACACCCTTCCTGATAGTCACAAGCCAAACGAATCATGTTGTTTTTACCTCAAAAAAAATTGGAGACAAGGTTCGATTTTATACTTGCCATTGTATTTTTTGAATAAGTTAGTTAACTGAGGTAACCAAACTATTCTTGTCATCATATCTTCATAAAACTGTCATAAACCGGTCATTATTGATTCGTACACTCTCAGCCAAGAAAAATAGTCTTTCTAAATCACGGAGTGATGATCAATGACTGATCTGTCAGTTAAGCCCAAAATGGAAGTGAAAAACTTCAATTTTTACTATGGGCAATTTCATGCGTTAAAGAATATCAACCTCAACATTGCGGAAAAGAAAGTTACGGCTTTCATCGGCCCGTCCGGTTGTGGTAAATCTACCTTATTGCGTACGTTTAACCGTATGTTTGATCTCTATGAAGATCAACGTGCAGAAGGCGAAATTTGGCTCGATGGTGAAAACATTGTCACCAAAACCGATGGCATCGATCGATTGCGTGCCACGGTTGGTATGGTGTTCCAACGCCCGACGCCTTTCCCGATGTCCATCCACGACAACGTTGCCTACGGTGTTCGTCTTTTTGAGAATTTAAGTAAGAGTGAACTTGATGATCGCGTCGAATGGGCTCTTAAAAAAGCCGCTCTTTGGAATGACGTTCATCACAAGTTGTCGGAGTCAGGTTTTGCCTTATCCGGCGGTCAACAACAACGTTTGTGTATCGCTCGCGGTATCGCCGTTCGTCCTGAAGTAATTCTTTTTGATGAACCGTGTTCTGCATTGGATCCGATTTCCACGGCAAAAATCGAAGACCTTATCAATGAATTAAAAAACGACTATACCGTCGTCATCGTGACGCACAGCATGCAACAAGCTGCGCGTATTTCGGACTACACCGCCTTTATGTATTTGGGCGAGCTTGTGGAATTTGGTGAAACCGAGAAAATCTTCACCCATCCGGATAAAAAGGCCACGGAAGACTACATCACGGGACGTTTCGGTTAAAGAGGCAAAAATGATCTTATCTCAACAATCTCATCTTTTACGTCAATACGACCAAGACATTGAAGAACTCAAGCACCTCTTGATCAGCATGGGTGACTTGGTGGTTGATCAAATTGACGATGCCAGTAAAGCTTTTAAAACGAACGATATCGACTTGGCACAAAGCGTTTGTGACCGCGATGCTGCCATTAACGCATTGGAAGTCGCTATCGACCGCGCCTGCACGCTTTTGATTGCAAAGCACCAACCGCGTGCGAGCGACTTGCGCTTGGTCTTTGGTATCTCCAAGATGGCCACGGACTTCGAACGTATGGGCGACCAAGCTCGAAGCATTGCTCGCGTTTCTCGCAGTGATTTGCCCGAAGACTTGATTGAACAACTTTCATCGACGAACATTATCGAAAATAGTCGTAAAGTCGTTAATCTTGCACTTTTGGCTCTCAAAAACCTTTCTGAAACGGCGGCTGTCAATACGCTTCGTGCCGACGGTGACGTGGATAAAAGTTATGCCGATGGTTTTAAGATTTTGAGTAAATTCCTCAAAGACCACCCGGAACACATTGAGCCTGCCATGTCTTGTTTGTCGTTGATTCACGCCTATGAACGTTTGGGGGATCACGCAACCAATATTGGTGAACATATCATCTTCATTCTTGATGGTGAAGACATTCGCCACTTAAGACTGGATGCGTTGCCGGAAAATCTTCAAAACCTCATTCCTGAGGAAGAATAGGCAAGAGTGAGGAGACAAAACCGATATGGGCTTTTGATCTCCTCTTTTTTGTGGGAAAATGCTCCTGTTATTACAAGTAAATAAATCATGGCACAACAACCCTTACCCAAAATCCTCATCGTTGAAGATGAAGCCCCGATTCGCACACTCATCTCCTTTGCTTGTGCGGGTGCCGGTTTTGATGTCGAGAGCTGCGATAGTGTCATCGCGGCTCAAGCTTTATTGGATTCTCAAAAACCAGACTTGGTTTTGCTTGACTACATGTTGCCGGAAATCTCCGGTGTGGAGTGGCTTGAAAAGCTCCGTAGCGACGAGAAGACTCGTCACCTCCCCGTCATTATGTTGACGGCTCGCGGCAGTGAAACTGACCGAGTCAAGGGACTAAACTCCGGCGCTGACGACTACATCGTTAAACCCTTCATGCCGCGCGAACTCATCGCCCGCATTCAAGCCGTGATGCGTCGCTACAACATCCAAGGTGAAAAAACTGTTACCGCCTCTTCTTCAGTGATCAAGTGTGGTCCGCTCACGATGAATGAATCAAGCTACAAGGCTGAAGTGGACGGTGAACCCATTGCCCTGTCAGCAAAAGAATTTAAACTCCTTTTAGTTTTTGCGAAAAACCCTGAACGCGTCTACAGTCGCGAAATGCTCTTGTCCCTCGTTTGGGACAATGCTTATGTTGACGAGAGAACGGTTGACGTTCATATGTTGCGCCTTCGTAAGCAACTTCAAGGTACAGCCGCTGAAAACTTATTGCAAACGGTACGAGGCTTGGGTTATCGTGCTCATCTAGAGAGTTAATTGACATCGCTAAGGCTACAAAATGACTCCGCGTAAACAAGCAGGATGGATACTCACGGGGATCGTCCTTTTTGCCGTTTTCCTTTACTTTACAAGCTCCTTAATGATGACGGTCGCCACGACTTGTTGCTTATTGGCGGCCGCTTATTTGTGGGTTCTTGTCAGAATGGGAGATGGTTGGATTGATGCCAACGAAGTCGAACAGATGCGAGACAGTGACCGCTCTCGCGTGACTGCTCGATTGGATCGCTATCGTTTGTCTTTAGCGGCCTTGCCTGAAGGCGTCATTTTGATCCGCAGCGGTCAGTCGATTGAATGGTGTAATCCTGCTGCCGAACATCATTTAGGCATTAAGCTCACGAAACATTTAGGGGTTGCAATTGACTCTGTTATTTCAGATAAAAAGATATTGCAATACCTCTCGGAAGGCGACTTCTCCAAACCCATTAAAGTGCTCTCCAAAGAACCGGGGCGCGAATTACTTTTATCTGCCGTGGTCGCCGATAGAACGCACTTTATTATCGTGACACACGACGTGACGGAACAACATCGCATCGACAGTATGCGCAAAGACTTTGTGGCCAATGTCAGTCACGAACTTCGTACCCCCTTGACCGTCCTATCGGGCTTTTTGGACATGATTCTTGCCAGTCCCGAAATTGATGAAAAAACCATTCGCGAGCAACTCACCATCATGCAAGATGAGTCCTCTCGTATGAAAAATTTGGTCAATGACCTCTTGGCTTTGTCTTCGCTTGAAAATAAAGACGATGTGGCCACGGAAAGTCCTGAAGTTGTGAGCATGCAACGCTTGGTTGCCGGTGTCGCAGAAGACGGCGTGGCCTTGTCTCGAGGTCGTCATACCATCACGACGCACATTGATACGGACTTCGCCATTTTGGGCTACGTGGATGAAATTCGAAGTGCTTGCTCAAACCTTGTCAGTAACGCCGTTCGCTATACCCCCGATAACGGAAAAATTGATATTTCTTGGCACTATGACAAAGAAAACGATGCCTGTATTTACGCCGTTAAAGATAACGGGATCGGGATTGCAGAAAAAGACCTTCCCCGTCTGACAGAGCGCTTTTACCGTGCTGATAAAAGTCGTTCCAGAGACACCGGCGGCACGGGTCTGGGACTTGCCATTGTCAAACACATTGCCATTCGCAATCACTGCAAACTCATCATTGAATCCAAGCTTGGCGAAGGCTCCACCTTCAGTCTGATCTTTCCTTCAGAGCTTCTGATCCGTTAATCCTCCAAAACCTCGAAAACCCTTTCGAGGTTTTTGCTTTTGGACACATTATTACGATTTTTTGATTAAGCAATTCTTTACACTCGTGGTAGAGTGAATATATCTTCATTGATATTGAGAGATTGTGTTATGGCTAACGAAAAAATCAAACCCTCAGATCTGGCAAATCTCAAACAAAAAGACCTTCAAAAGTGGATGGACATCGTCAACGAAGTTCAAGAGGTTCGCAATGAAATCGAAACAGAAATCAATAATCAAACGATTTCCAAAGAAAAAGTAATGGAGCACTCGACTGCGTTGCATCAAGTCCTTCAAACGCAGCGCCCAGCGGACCGCATCAAGATTTTGAAACTCTTACTCGAAGAGGCTCGCCTTCACTTAAAGCTTAAAGAAGGCGACGATCCCGATGAAAATGAGCTCGTTGAAAATTGGGAAACGGCTGAATACCCTTACAAGCGCGAAATGAATAAAAAGCGTTACGAGAAAGAGCTCTATCGCTTGCAAGTCGAACTCATCAAGCTTCAAGACTGGGTTAAAGAAAAAGGCAAGAAAGTTGTCATCATTTTTGAAGGTCGAGATGCCGCCGGTAAGGGCGGTACGATTCAACGCTTCATGGAGCACTTAAATCCTCGTACAGCGAGCATTGTGGCTTTGCCTAAGCCCACCGATCCGGAACGCGGTCAATGGTACTTCCAGCGCTATGTGGCGCACTTGCCGTCTCCCGGTGAAATTCGCCTTTTTGACCGTTCGTGGTACAACCGTGCCGGTGTCGAGCGCGTCATGGGCTTTTGCACAGATGAGCAATACACGGAATTCATGCGTCAATGCCCACAATTTGAAGAAAACATTATCCACTCCGATACCATTTTGATTAAGCTTTGGTTCTCGGTAACGCAAGAAGAGCAACACCGTCGCTTTAAGGCGCGGCAAATCGATCCCTTGCGTCGTTGGAAACTCTCGCCCATCGATGTCGCCTCATTATCCAAATGGGACGATTACACTAAGGCGAGCGAAGTGATGTTCTTTGCTACGAACACAACCACTTCTCCTTGGATTGTCATTAAGAGTGATGATAAAAAGCGTGCGCGTTTAAATGCCATCCGTTACGTTTTGTCTGTCATTGACTACGATGGCAAGGACATGGATTCGATCGGTCGTATCGATCCCCTCATCCTCTCTAGAGCGAATGTGACGACAAACGTCTCGCATCTCATCAAGAAAAAGAAGTCTGACGATTAAAATCGAGTAGGGGGAGATTCTCATCTCGCCCCTCTCACACCGCAATTACAGGCAT
>CAJLGW010000067.1 GCA_905206345.1 uncultured Sutterella sp.
CACATATACAGAACCGTTTCTATTTCAGAAAACAGAAAAGGCCGAGAATGCCTGAAAATAAAGGATTTGAGAGAAATTTCTTGCTTTTAAACTATCAAACTCGGGTTGTTCTGAAACGACTTTTTAGACTTTTTAGAGAAATTTTCTCTGTTTTTTCGTTACGATTACTCGATGAGCTAATTTAAGGAAAAAATTAACCCAGATTTCGTGAAAAACCTGGGTTAGTCAACAGTCTGAGGTGGGCTCATTACTGAGCCCACCTTAAATTTAGTAAAAAAATTTATCGTAAGTTTTCAGTATCGTAACGTTTATCTGAATCCCTGGTCTTTAAACCACCCTCAAAGATTAATTCCACTCTGCGATTCATCCAACGACCATCACCCGTGTGGTTCGTGTATTTGAAGGACTTACCCATACCGATACTTGTTAAGCGCTTGGCATCAATGCCATGCTTAATAAAGTATTGGCGTACAGCGTCTGCACGGCGTTGAGAGAGGCCTGCGTTATACGCATCACTCCCCGTCCAGTCCGTCCAACCACGGATTTCAATCTTTTCAGAAGGATCTCGGGCTTGGATCACCTCCAGTGCCTTATCAAGAATTCGACGACTTTCAGCAGGAAGGTTTGACTTATCAAACGCAAAGTTAATGCCACGGATAGCAATCGTATTGACCTTAGAGCAATCACGGTAGAAGACTTCTTCCACGAAGTCTTGCCACAACGTTTCATCCGTCATCAAAGCTTCAAGATGGTCGACGCGACCGCATGATGAAACCGCAGCTAAATCATCAATCGCTTTACGTTCTTTTTCTGTATACGCAGCTGAGACAATATGGATACAGGCCTTTGGATTGGCTTGATAGAAGGCCTTTAACGTTTCCGTTGGATCCAAGTGCTTTTCGTTAGGATTAACTTCAAAGTCACCATCCGTAATAAGCACTGTGGCTTGAGACTTCTTTAATGCATTAGAGAAATTCTCAAAAGCACGACTTCCAACCCAAGTAGAACGACTAAACACTTCCAGAGTCACTCCAAACTTATCTTGGAGCTCCTTCTTAAATGTTTCTGAGTCACGTTCTGCCAAAGGCACTAATTGTGTAAAGGGAGCTACCGTTAAAACAGATGAATGCATGGAGGCTTGATCAATAGCGTAAGCACCAGTCTTTTCAATGAAGCGATGGCTCAATTCTTGTCGGGTCAATCCATCAATTTCTTCATTTGCAGGTGCAACGACTCGAATTTTAGGACTTGCCTCACCTCGTTCATTAGCTTGATCAACTTCCTTTTGGGCGCGCTCCTTCATTTCGCCAACAGTTTGCATCATGGAGCCAGAAACATCAGAAACAAACGAGAAAGTTTCTGCTGTACGACCACAAGACTCAACAGGAATTTCAGAAGCACTAATGCCAGTTGCCATAAATGCTAATGCAATAGATGCTACAAGCTGTTTTTTATGATTCATTTTAAATTCCCCCATCCTTAGAACAACCACTTAGCACCAACGCTAACATCGTAGTCCTTTGTATAGTTATCACCCTCTTCACGATCAACTTGTGCGTAAATACGGAAGTTTTCAGCGACTTGCCAATCAAAGTTCAGACCATAATAGAAACGCGTGCCATCGATATCGTCAGCATGGACACTCACACTATCGCCCTCTACACCACGGTAAGTAATGGTTTGATCGCCACCCAAGAACTCGTGCTTCACACCACCAATCAAACCAACCTGGAAGTAACGACGATCCAACTCGTCAACCGTGCCGTAGTTAAACTTTTTACCTAGAACAACACCAGCTCGGCCAGTCAAGAATTCAGCATCCCCTTGGGAAACGGCCAATCCAGTGGAAGTCTTATAGTCTTCGCCATTGACGTGGAAGTATGACAATTGAACTTGAGGTTCGATAAAGAAGTGGTTGTACCATTGACGATCATCGACGGAGTCGCCAAGAGTAAACATGTGTCCCACTTCTACACTGGCACCATAGCCCCAGTTTTTATAGTCTGCGTGACTAGTACCTAAACCCGTATTATCCAGACCTTTGAGCTTTTGATCATAACGACCCACTTGTGCAACAAAATCGGCATAACTTCCAGAACGGCTCATCCAGGATGCATAGGCTTTAGCAGAGTACTCATCTAACTTACCTGTCAAGGAACCCGTAGCTAAACCTTCTTGGTCTGCTTTACTGTAACGGAAGGCAGCGCCTACCAACCAAGAACTAGCTTCAGCCGTTGCTACTAAACGATCAACACCGATGTTAAAGCCATACGCTTCTTGTTCGAAGCCACGAGTGCCTGAAGTGTCGACACTATCTTTCTTATTAAAGGCCTTAACCCATGCGCCCTCTTGTGCACCGTAGCGGACTTCGCCTAAACGCTTGCGGAGATCTTCTAGATCAGCAAGGTAAGCCAAAGCTTGACCGGTTGAGGTGCCGATTGTTAAATTATTATTAATTTCAGGGGGCACTGGATCGGGATTAACTGGTGGCTCAGGATCTGGGTCCACAGGGGGTTCAACCCACTTATCACCTTTAACAAGATGCCAGTTACCCTTTCCAACTCCAGTATTCGTTAATTGTTTTCGCCCCTCTTCGGTTGTCAGTAAGTCTTCTTGTCCTTCTGGCACAAATACGAGATTCCAAACTGATACCCAACCACGACCAGAGAATTCACTTCCACCTGTAGAGTTGGTAAGTGTCATATTACTGCCGTCGCCTTGGCTAACAAGCCAGTTGTAGCTGTAGCGCTTCTCTGGATCAAGCTGAGCCATATCACCAATAAATTTAATATGTGCAGTATGCTTACCCTCTGCATTGTTAGTGATGATAATCTGATCCGTAACTGGTTCTCGTTCATTTTCTCTTTCTTCAACAAGGTTCATGTCGAAGATCATGTGACCATCGTTGCCTTTAAGATAATCCCAAACCTTGACTGTTTGATAAGGGGTTTGTTCAAAGAACTGACTGTATCGATCCGGACGACTGAGATTGATTGTTCCACCTGATGAAAGATTGACGAGATAAACTTGACTTTCTCTTTCATTCGACCAAAAATTTTGATCACGGTCTAAGTTTTCTAAAACATTCCATGTCGCACCATTCTCAAGTGTCAAATAAATAAACCCATCTCGTGAATCATTCCAGTCAACAGATTCCATAGCTCCAGAAATAAATGACTCTTGACCAGAAAGATACAAATTAATAAAACCGTTATGTTCTGTTTTTGTTAAGCCTTCAATCTGTACGGCAGACGTAGTATTGCGATTATCAATATAGACTCCACCAAACTCTGAATATTTTCTCGTATTGTTACTGTGCAAAGCTATAAAGTGATTTAACGCGGGATTATACCCAGTGGGAGTTTTAATTATTAATCCATTATAAAACTTTGCGGAGCCACTATGAGCGTTTCTTGCAATCTTCGTATCAGCTAAGTACGTTCCTGCCGACACACCATAAATATCAATTTTCTGATATTTAGAAAAATCGATTTTTTCTTTTAATTCAGCCTGAATAAAGACTGGAGCGGTGGCATAGAGTTCAGAGCCACCAACAGCAGAAATGCCACTATAACGGCCATTATTTTGCGCAGATAGAACGCTGAGATTTATGTTTGTTGAACCGTTAAGCCATACTTTGGAATGTTCACCTGAATAATTGGCAGCAGCCTCATCCTGCCCCACCATAATGCCATGTATAGGAACAAGCGTCTTTCCTGAAAGCCCACTCCCATCGCCAGAAACCGTAATGTTTAATGTTGTGTCTCTGCTTGTACTAAAACTACTTCCCTTAGCGATATAAATGCCTGCTGCATGATCATCCCACCCAGTTGTAGGATAATTGGAATTAACTACTTTCATATTTTTGACGGATAGATTGACATTCATATCACCTTGAATATCAATAACGCCGTTATCGAAGGCTAGTAAACCGATTGCCCAATCGCTATCTTTAGATGTATTTGTTTTGGAAGACCAATCAGAAGTGACATTGATTGTGTGTGATTTGCTGTTTTGTAAACTACCAAAAACTAAATGACCGCCACCATTTGAATTATTGTTAAACATACTACCAGCGGTCGCACCAATAACTGAATTACCATAAACATTGACTGTTGAGGTACCGTGCATCGTCATGCTGGTGCCATTATTTAATCCATCGACCCCCCCCCGCTATAAAGGGTACCACTAACCAGTCCTACACCCATGTTAGTCGTGTTTTGAATGTTTACGACCAAATCTTTATGAAATTCCAGATCAACACTTCCATCCCGACTATTGTTAATCCAAACCCCATAGGCACTCCAGGTAGGATCTGAAGTCATGTTATCTTGCTTCAATGTGACATTTACTTTCCCATTGAAGTCAAATTCAACTGGTGTAGAGGTTGATCCACCAATAAATCCTATGCCAGTAGGACTGACATCATTTTTTGTATAAGTAATGTCTAAATCCTGGTTGTATTCGGTCTCATTTGCACCTGGTTTAAAAAGAGATGCTGAAGCCGAGTTCGTTATGCCTAAAGAAGCTACGATAGCCGCACTGACTGCAAGTGATAACCTCTTTATGGCAAAAGAAGATTGTGTGTGTGAATAAATCATTAATTCCTCTTATTACAATATATATTGGTACGTTTTAAAATGAGGGTTACCATTCTTTAAATTCGTACCATGAACAATTGTAATGAAATAAGGTGATGGTCATAGACCTTTGATTCTATTAATTTGCAATAATTAACGAATCAAAAGGTCCGATTATGCGTAAAAGCAAATACTCTGAAGAATTTAAAAAAGTCTCTGTTCAACGCGTCTTTGACGGAGAGTCTCAAAAAATCATTGCTGCCGATTTGGGCATCAATGCCAAAACACTTAGTCAGTGGGTTAATCATTACTTAGAATCAAAATCCCGAATCTACGACCTTACTTCATCTATCCAATATGCAACTACAAGTATAGAAGAAAAATCTCAAGAGACATTTGAGAAGTTTCCACGGTATCAGAAGTTTAAGACCAATTGAGTTGGCTGTTGGGTCTCTGACGCCAACTTTTCGCATACCAGATCCTTTGCAGTACTCGCCTCTTCATCTCCGGTTGTCAATTCCTGCAAAACAATATCTGCCAACAAGGCATCTTCAATATCTCCGCAAAGATTATCTAAATCTTCGTCATAGACAGAAGACTCATCAAAGAGATCCTTTTGCAATTCATCCGTGAGATAGGCACCCAACGCTTGCAAACGGGCCCAGAAGTCATCCAGTTTTGTCCCAAAAAGGGAACGCCCGTCATCAGGAAAAAGCGCAATGGCTGCATGGTAGTCTGCCAATACACGATCAAATCGAGCATCCAGTCCGCGAAATTGCACCATCTTTTCATAGAAATATTCGTAGCGCTTAAATCGAGTCGCTGGCATCAGGTAAGCATCTCTCGTACATTGATCAAGACGACGGTACAGCACATCTTGGAATTCCACCATAAGGCGCACTCCTAGCGCACTCGCATCCGAAATCTGAATACGGTCAAGCTCCCACGTAAAACGCAGTTGCGCTAACACTCGACGAGTGACATCTTCCACCGCCCCCTTCTTGTCATCGCAAACACTCAATCGCCCCTGAAAACGAGGATCTTCAGTGAAAAGGCGATCTAATGCCTCCATGAGTTCATCGGCAAAAATACCGCGACTTAAAGAGGTGTAACGAAGGCTGTAGCGCTCCATGAGTTGTGAGACATCAAGTGTTCGATCAGAATTAAAAATCCAACCGCTGATATTCTCCAGACCAATCCCCTTCATCTCTCGGTTAAGTTCCTTCATGGTCATCTCTAAAAGAATGGAGCTTGGCACTTGAGCAAAGAGTTTGTCGTTAACCGTTTTCCAACTCTCTCCCGTTGGGGTTGCCAAAGAAGGTGATAAGGGATGAATGAAGATGCGAGCTGCAAGCGTCGTTACACTGTAGGTGGCTTGAACAAATGCGTTTTGAATGCAAAACATGATAAATACCCATTTTTTTCTTCAATGGGATAAGCATTTGCAAGATGGAAATCGTTAAGCGAGAAAATAAGAACTACGACAGAAACGCCACGACTGAATGAAATAACTCAATCAACCCCAACATCGAAATACAAACCCATTAAAAAGCAATTAACCCAAAATTCAGATGTCGTAGTGATCTTTATTCTAGAGATTTGGAAAAGTAAAAATACTGATATAAGTCAAAAAAATTGAAAAACCCGATGCTCCTTACTGGAAAAATATCGGGCTCATGGAAACAAAGTAGCAATCAAATAGCGTCTTCGTCGGTTTCACCGGTACGAATGCGAATGACTTGTTCAACATTAAAGACAAAAATCTTCCCATCCCCGATTTTGCCGGTGCGAGCAGACTTTTGAATGGCTTCAACTGCTTGATCGACCAAGTCTTCACTCATCACGGCTTCAATCTTCACTTTAGGTAAGAAATCCACCATGTACTCTGCCCCACGGTAGAGCTCCGAGTGACCCTTTTGGCGGCCAAAGCCCTTGACTTCCGTGACGGTCAACCCTTGAACACCGATATCGGCCAAAGCTTCACGGACATCGTCCAACTTAAACGGTTTGATAATGGCGACAACTTGTTTCATAACTATCCTTTATCGACGATCCACCAAAAGACCTTCAAAAAACACAGATGATAACCCCTTAAGAGGTTGTTCACTTAAACGCACGCCCATCGGGGCCAAACGATGCTTAAACTGGGAGCGTTTCACTAATCGTACCACTTGTTGGGCAAGGTCAGATCCCCAACGCTTGCGAAGTTTGGCTCCAGCGACTTTTTCTTCAATCATTTGATGCAAGATGGCATCGAGTACGTCATAGGACGGCAAAGAATCCTGGTCGGTTTGATTATCTCGCAATTCTGCTGACGGAGCCTTTGTCAAAATATTTGAAGGAATCGTCTCGAGCAAGAAGTCCACCGCTTCACACATAGTATAAAGGTCACTCTTATAGACGTCAGACAACAGTGCCAAACCTCCGACCATATCACCGTAGAGCGTGCAGTAACCCACGGCCAACTCGCTCTTATTACCCGTATTTAACACGAGGGAACCGTCGGCATTGCTGAGTGCCATCAGATATACCCCACGAATACGTGCTTGGAGGTTTTCTTTCATTAACCCCGTATCAAGCCCATAGGGAAGCTGATCATTGACAGTACTCTCTAAAAGTTTAAAAGCAGGCATGATGTCAATCATGCGTAAATGCAACCCTAAGTTCGCACAAAGCTCTCGTGCGTCTTTAAAACTGGCTTCACTCGTGTAGCAAGAAGGAAGAGCAAAGACGTTGACTCGATCGCTACCTAAAACGCTGACCGCCACCGCTGCGACAATGGCAGAATCTAAGCCACCGGATAAGCCAATAGTGACCTTTGAAAAACCACAACGGTTTAAGTATTCACGAAGTGCCACACGCATGCCTTCATAACGAATATGGTGGTCACTTAAAAGCGCTGCACCACCTTCGTCCAATGAGATAATCTTGTCGCTAGCCAAGTGTGTTGAGCGCGTTCGACCGTTGCGAACCACTTTGCATTGACCAATATAGACACGGCCATCGTCGGTAAAGGCTTGCCCGTCAATCAAGACATACGAAGAAGGCAAGTCGGGCTTAAAAGCTTCTCCAACACAGGCCGTCCGAAAGATTAAATCGTAAGGTTCGCTCGCAAGCGGTTGACGAACGATAAAACCGCCTTCAAAACTTTCAAAGGGCAAAACTTCTGCTACGTCATCAACGATTTTGTAGACGTCATAACCGTCCATGCGTCTAACGGGCAAAATGACCGAGATGCCGGAGCGTTTCAAACCGCTCATTAATCGGTTCAGAGCCCCTTGCATTTTCTCCCAATGTGCATCACGCACATCTCGCGGCTCTTCAATCATTCCATTCATGAACTGCGCGGGTAAAACCAACACATCACCTTTGGCATATTGGCGCGAGCGAACACCCGCCACCAACGAACGACAATTGTGATCGGGATCGAACAGGCGATAACTTTGAGAGCAAATATAAACGGTCATGAGAAATTCTCGATTCAATTAGAGCGTCTTGCTACGAAAATGGGCCGCAAGCCTACAAACTCACGACCCATTTTAAATGAACGGCTTAGAAATTAACCGCGAAAGGCGGCTTCAAGAGCCGGAACCACTTGCTTCTTACGGCTCATGACGCCCGGCATCCAGATCATTTCGTTCATATCCAAGCAGCCCGGATCCATACCGAAACCGGCAAGAATACGGTTGCAGTCATCGGAAACCAATAAGAGTTCGCTGCCTTCCTTCATGATGTCCGTCAACAAGAGCATGGCCGTATGACGACCTTCTTCACCCTTAACGGCAGCCAATTCAGCCTTCAATTCTTCCTTGATGTCCTTAACTAAATCCAAAGAGATCAATTCCAATTGACCGACACCAACCTTGGCACCGTTCATGCTGAAGTCCTTAAAGTCACGGAAAATCAAGTCACGCATCGGAACACCGGCCACGGCGCTCTTAGCGGTGAACAATTCCATGCCCAAAGCTTTGATGTCTTCAACACCGGCAATCGCTGCCAATTCAGCTGCCACCTTCTTATCTTCTTCCGTGCACGTCGGGCTCTTGAAGATCACCGTGTCAGAAAGGATGGCGCAGAGCATGGCACCGGCGATGTTTGCCGGAATCTTGTGGCCCATGTAGTCATACATGCGCTTCAAAATCGTGTTCGTGCAGCCCACCGTCCAAATGATGCATTCGATCGGAGAAGAGCTCGTCACATCACCCAACTTATGATGATCAACGATACCCTTGAGGTTGCATTGGTCGATATCAGCCGGAGCTTGAGCCTTGTCGGAGTAGTCCACCAAGTAAACATCCTTGCCAGCCACAGAGTCAATCACTTCCGGAGCCGTCAAACCGAAACGATTCAAAATAAAAGCCGTTTCCGGAGAGGGCTTACCTTGAGCAACGGCCACCACATCCAAACCACGGCGCTGATAGAGATCAGCGCAAGCAATGGCGGAAATGATGCTATCGGAGTCAGGGTTCTTATGACCTAAAACATAAGCGGACATGTTCTTCGTATTCCTTAATAAAAAAGATTCAAAACATACTAATTTTAACTTGTTTAAGAGTGCTTGCGTTAAGCATCCATTTGCAAAAGATGTTCGACAGAACGCTCAACTTCATCATCACGAGTAGAAATCAATCCGACATTCTTAAAGCCTACTTCTTCAAGAAGGGCTTTAGCTCTCGGATGAATCGTTAAAACAAAAGAGCGTTGCAGCCATTCCCGAGCTCCGGCCACGCCTTTTACGGCATGCAAAAGCACGCCCACGGCATCAGTACTCGTCAAATAGATAATAGGAGCCGGTCCGTTGACCGCCTTTTGAAGTTCTATCGTTTGATCGGTGTCGAGCTCCAACGGGGCACGTTGATAAGCCGGCAACACTTCAACGTCCGTGCCGTGCGAAATCAACTGTTCCTTTAACCATTCGCGACCAACTTGACCACGGATGATGAGAACACGAGACGGAAAACCACGAAGCTTTAAAAGTTCAAAAAGTTTTTCCGAACCGGAATCCACCGTGTCGCCCTCGGGATATAAAACCTTGGTATCTTCACCCCAAGCCGCACGAATCACGCGAGCTGTACTTGAAGCTAAAGTGGCCAATTCGATGTTGGCGGGCCATCGGGAGACGTAGACGGCGCTCGCAGCCACGGCAGTGGGACTTGCAAGCAGCACCATGTCAAAACTGGATAAATCAGTTAAACGAGCTTGAACGCGCTCTGGATCAGACGGCGGCACAATCGTAAACGCAGGCCACTTCCACACACGGAAACCGTTTTTAATCAAACGATCACCAAGACGATCGTTTGCAGCACCAGGGCGCATCAAAATAATTGGGCGTTGATATCGAATCATTGTGAAAACAATCAGTAAAGCGCCATAAAGTTGGCAATTAGGGTCTAGTTCTTAGAAGTTACACTCAAATTATCAAAATTTTTCTACTTTTTGCGAGTTAATTAAGGGGATTTCTAAAAATTCGTAATTCTGTTGATTTTATCGTCTAACGGTACTGC
>CAJLGW010000068.1 GCA_905206345.1 uncultured Sutterella sp.
ACTAAGATACTCTCTCAGGCTCGTTTACAAAATTCTTGATGCGTACGCCCTGGTCGAATCCGAAATTTGCCCGAAAAGGCTCTGCTCGGGAAATCGGCACCACACCATCAGAACGCCAGGACATTCATTGTGAATCCCATTGACGATCTTTTTTTTTGCTCCAATCCTTCTTCCACATTTTGTAAAATTGAGTTGTTCCTGTTGGAGAATGACCATGCAAAAAAATCACTTTGTTCCTGTTGATGCTGAAGACGTCTATCGTCTGTTAAATATCGGTGCCACGACCTTGGTATCGGCTGCGCATGAAGGTGTCACAGATGTAATGGCTGCCTCCTGGGCCTGTGCTTTGGATTTGACGCCTTGCAAGGCAACCGTTGTGATTGATAAGACACACTTCACTCGCCCTTTAATTGAAAAGTCCGGCTACTTTGCCCTTTTGTTACCGACCCGCGCCATTGCCAAAGAAACCCTGTATTTGGGCTCTGTGAGCAAAAACGATGAAGAGGATAAATTAGAAAAAAGCGGTGCCAAGCTTTTTAGCATTGATGGTTTTGAGATGCCCATGGTTGAAGGGTGCGCTGCATGGATGATTTTTAAAGTCTTGCCCGAACCCCATAATGAAAAAACGTACGATCTTTTCATTGGCGAGTGCGTGGGTGCTTGGGCTGATGACCGTGTGTTTAAGAATGGCCACTGGGAGTTTGAAAACGCTGATAAGAGCATGAGTACGCTTCACTATGTGGCAGGTGGCCACTTCTACACGATGGGCGAAGCTATTGATGTTGAATAATCTTTGATGGACATTACCTTAACGTCCGCGTTGTGGGGACTGGCGACATCGGCCTTTGTCTCCTCGACGCTTTTCCCCGGGGGCAGTGAAGCCGTCTTTTTGTGGGTGATCCATGAATATGACGCTTTTTATTTTGCCCTCACTGTTGCCACGCTCGCCAATACCGCAGGTTCCATGACGGGGTACTGCATAGGCCGCTTTTTACCTAAAAAAGTGGAGTCTCGTGCAATTGATCAATGCGAAAAGTACGGGGCATGGGTGCTTCTTCTAGCGTGGTTGCCGATTGTGGGGGATGCGTTGCCGGTCGCAGCCGGTTGGTTGCACATTCATTGGGCCAAAAGCCTTCTTTTCATTTTGGTGGGTAAAGCCTTTCGGTACGCCGCCATCGGTTACGGTTTTTCTCAAATTTTTTAACAAATTCAGAACGAGATAGCGCCTTTTTCTAATGTTTTCGGGCGGTTAATCCTTTATTATTCATTAATTAGCTGAAGTCTCTGACTTCAAAACAAGTTTTTAAGAATCATCATGCGAATTTTAGTTTCTAACGACGACGGTTACTCCGCACCCGGCATTAAAGCGTTGGCACAAGCCATGAAGCGTTTTGGTGAAGTGACGGTGGTGGCACCGGAATTTAATCAAAGTGCAGCGAGTAACTCCTTGACGTTAACGCGTCCCTTAATGGTGCAAGAGGTGGAGTCGGGGGTGTTTGCTGTGAACGGGACGCCCAGCGACTGTGTGCACATGGCTTTGACGGGGCTTTTGACTGAAAAGCCGGATTTGATTGTTTCCGGCATCAACTGCGGTCAAAACATGGGCGAAGATACGATGTATTCCGGTACCGTTGCCGCAGCCATTGAAGGGTATCTCTTTGGTATTGACGCCATTGCCTTTTCTCAAATCCATCGCGGTTGGGCCCATTTGGATAGTGCTGCTCAGGTGGCGCAAGAATTGGTGGAGCGTTTCTTAGAAGCAAGAGATCCTGCAACCAATGGCGCTCAACTTTTAAACGTCAATATTCCGAATTTACCTTATGGTGAATTGCAAGGTTGCGTGGCAACGCGCTTAGGTCGCCGCCATCATCCTGAACCCGTGATTCGTGAAATGAGCCCGAGAGGCTTTCCGATTTATTGGGTGGGGGCTGCAGGTGAACCCAAGGATCGTGGCGAAGGAACAGACTTTTGGGCAACGCAAATGAATGCGGTGTCCGTGACCCCTTTGCAAGTGGATTTGACGAATTACGCTCAAGTCACGGGCGTTGAAGAGTGGCTCACGAAGGCTTAAACTAGATAAATGAGAGTCGCTTTTTTGAGTAAGCGACGAAGAGGGAACGAACAATGAAATTACGTCTTTTGGTATGTGCCGCTGCGGTGGCTTCAGTGTTATCCGGTTGTGCGCTTCAAAACATTGGTGCACCGGTCTATGACCGTACGGGTTCAAGTGGCATCGGTACCACGGGGGCTGTGGCCATGACGGGGGAAACCTATGTGGTCCAAGCTGGTGATACGCTTTATTCCATCGCCGTTCGCCACGGTTGCAATCCGATGGAATTGGCGCGTGCCAATAACATTACCGATCCCACGCAAGTCTCGATCGGTACCGTTTTAAATATCACGGCCGCTCGTACGGGTGCTGTGCAAACGTTGGCACCGCAAGGTACGGCACCTGTCACGGATGTGACGGTTGCTGGCCAAGAGGACAATGCGTTAACGCCCACTGATGCTCAAAGCGTGACGATTGGTGGTGATGTCACGACGGTGCAGCCCGCAACGACGGTGGCGGGCGCGCAGATGTCTTTGGGCAACACAAAGTTGTCATGGCCGGTGGCTAAAAATACTATTTTGACGAACTTTAGCGACGAAGGCAGTAAGGGTATTGAGATCGCCGGTAACATGGGGGACGATGTGAAGGCTGCGGCTGCCGGTCGTGTGATTTACGTTGACGATAAGGTGGTGGGCTACGGCAAACTCATTATCATCAAGCACGGTGACAGTGAAATGACGGTGTACGGTCACAATAGCGAAATTTTGGTTCAACGCGGTCAAGACGTGAAGGCCGGTGACGTGATTGCGAAGATGGGCGATAGCGACAGCAAGACCGTGAACTTACTTTTTGAAGTTCGCGTGAAGGATAAGCCCGTGGATCCGTTGCAATATTTACCGAAATAATTAAACTGTCGATCTGCTTTTGTGAGCCCGTTAGCCGAGGGTATGGCACGGGCTCTTTTTCTAACAAATTTTGTATTAAGAGGCAATGGTATGGCTCGAACGCCTAAGGTTTATGAAAAGTTTACGGTCGATATTGAATCGCTCGATCAAGACGGACGTGGTGTCGCTCACCGTGAAGGCAAAGTCGTTTTCGTTGAAGGCGCTTTACCGAAAGAACGTGTCGTTTACGAACGTATCCGCAATAAGCCGAGCTACGAAACGGGTCGTGTGGTGCAAATCGTTAAAGAATCCTCTTTGCGTGTGGAGCCCGGTTGTCCCAACTTCGGGTTAGAGCCCGGATCTTGCGGCGGTTGCGCCATGCAACACTTGGAGCCCAACGCTCAAGTGGCGATGAAGCAACGCGTGATGTTGGATGCACTGTGGCACATCGGTAAGGTGAAGCCTGAAACGATCCTTGCGCCGATCTTTGGCCCCTTCTGGCACTATCGTCACCGCGCGCGTTTGACCGTGCGCGATGTGGCGAAAAAAGGTGGCGTCTTAGTGGGTTTTCATGAAAAGGCCTCAAGCTACGTCGCTGACATGACCGAATGCAAGATTTTGCCCCGTGATGTGAGTGATCTTTTGGTGCCGTTGCGTGGTTTGGTGGAAGGCTTGTCCATTCGCCAACGTTTGCCGCAAATTGAAGTGGCGATGGGCGGCAATGAAGCGATTGCTTTGGTGATGCGTGTTTTGGAAACGCCCTCGGATGAGGACATGCGTGCTTTTGAAGCGTTCTCTTTAGAGCACGGAGTGAGTATTTGGTTGCAACCCAAGGGCCCTGACTCTTGCTACCCGATGCAACCGAGTGACTTGACGGCATTAAAGCTTGAATTGCCCGAATTTGGTGTCCACATCACGTTTAAACCGACGGACTTCACGCAAGTCAATCACCGCTTAAACGAAACGATGGTCTCTCGTGCCATCAATTTGTTGGATGTGCATGACGATCACCAAGTGGCAGACTTCTTCTGCGGTTTGGGTAACTTCACGTTGCCGTTGGCCGTGCGCGCCAAGCGCGTCATCGGTATCGAGGGGAGCGATCAATTGGTCGAACGCGCTAAGGCCGGTGCCATTGATAACGGCTTGGGTGGTAAGACGGAATTCGTGGCCCGTAACCTTTTTACGTGGAGCGTGGAGGACTGGGATCGCCTTTGGGAAAAGATGGGTCAAATCGACCGCGTTTTGATTGACCCCCCGCGTGAAGGCGCTTTGGAATTGGCGCGTACGTTGGCAGCGACCGATAAGCGTCCGCCTCGCATTGTTTACGTATCTTGCAATCCCGCAACGCTTGCCCGTGACTGTGCAATCTTGCACCATGAAGGCGGTTGGCATATCCGTGCTGCGGGCGTGATGAACATGTTCCCGCACACGGGTCACGTCGAATCCATGGCCGTCTTAGAGCCCGGTCCCAAGCCTGAAAAGCCCGTGACGTTGGAAGAGTTAAACGCCAAGGACACCCCTGAAACGACGGAAAATGTCGCCGAGGGCGAAGCAACGGAAGCTTAATTTTCCTTGAAATCGCCTCATGTTGAGGTGAATAAACAATAAAAAGCGTGCACATTGTTTTGGTTTGTGCACGCTTTTTCAATGTTCAAATTTGAATTGACTAGGGTTTAGGAAGAATCTTATTGAAGTTCTTAATGAACAAAATCGTCACATACGTGATGACGCAGGTCGCAATAACGAGTTCAATGTTAGCCAATATGCGAAGTTCCCATGCGTAAAATTCTCCGCCCTTAAAGTGACTCACTAAATCACTCATTTTATAAAGCGCCGTGGAAGGGGAAAGTGAAAGCGGCAAAGCCTGGAGAAAATGGCAGGCGCAAGAGTTTAAAAAGCGACAGATAAATGACTAACGTCATGAACACCGCAATCCCCAACAAAACCGCACAAAGCCGATAATCAGCAACACTTGGGCAAGGTCATACCATTGAGGAGAGGGGGCCACAATGATGCCAATGGGCGGGATGAACCAACTCGGAATCATGTGTTGCATTAAGTTTTCTTTTAAGCGGAAAAAGATAAAGGCCGCCAAAAAGACAAGGTGTACTACCACGGCAATGAGCCAGAGGGTTTCGCCGAGAAGAGGCAGGTAATGACCGATGGCTTTGGAAACTACCATGGTCGACATCGCAAACGTCGGAACGATGGAACCCGCAATGGGGTGGCGAAGGTCAGTGAGTAACGTGTCCCAATGAAAGACAAAGCGGGTCAACAAAAGCGTAAGTAGAACAACGGCAATGGCTGCGCCAATCAACTGTCCCCAACCATGAAGGGGAAGCGCATTTTCCATGGATCAGCCCAGACTGGAAATACCGAGGGCAAGGCCTGCAACGGGAGTCGGTAAGGCACGTACACGTTTGATCATTTGTTTTTCTTTTAAAGGGTAGAGGGAACTTTCGATTATAGAGAGGGAAGAGCAGAAACTTTTGAGTTTCGAGTAGAAAATTTTGTTAATGACGGTTACTTTTTGAAGGCTTTTTTGAGGTAAAAATTGGGTGTTTTGGGGATGATTTTTTCAGCTTTCTTAACTTATTGAAAAATAACGATTAAGTTAAGTCTAATGTATAAAATTGAGGAACTCTAATGTAATTTTTTGATCATCAATAATGTATTTTTTTGAGTTATTCTAATGCTATAATTTGAGGAACTCTAATGCTATTTTTTGAGGTAGCTAAAAGTATAAATTTGATTTTTTAGTGAGGTTTTAAATGTCAGGCTATATTCATCGTCATGCAGAGGAAAAGTTTAAGTTTTTAAATGAAGTGATGCGCGTTGTGTCAGTTAGTGGCCCGAGACAGTGCGGAAAAACAACGATGATGCGTCATGAGTTGGAAGGCAAAGCGACGTTTTTGAGTTTGGATAGAGATGACAATTTGGACCAAGCTATTCATGAGCCGGAGGATTTTTTAAGCGATGGGCTTCGTCAGTATGGCCGTATTGCCATTGATGAGGTACAAAAAGCTCCTAACTTGTTAGGAGAAATTAAATTCGTTGTTGACCGTATTAATCAGCCAGGACAAGTCAACATCTCCGGTTCTTCTAACTATCGAGCATTGCCGGCAGCTAACGAATCTTTAGCTGGACGATTGGGAGAAGTGCGTCTTCGTACGTTTACTCAAGCGGAGTTAGAAGGAAAGAAAGGTTCATTTTTATTGCAAATCCTAAATGACAATTATGGAAAAGATTTATCAAATGCCGAGTGTTCCAAATCATTAGTGATTAATCGAGCGTTAGCAGGGGGGTATCCTGACGTTTGTCAATTGCCTGCCAAACACCGTGCCGTTTGGTTCAAAAGCTACATTAAGACGTTATTCGATCACGACTTAAAGGATGTGGGTAGCTTTAGAAAAATTTCTGCACTTGAAAAAATTTGCGAAAGAATGGCAGCTGTTTCATCAAGAATCGTTAATGTGGCAGAAATAAGTCGAGACCTCAATGAAGATCAACGATTGGTTTTAAATTATGTCAATGCAATTAAAACCATGTACTTGATCGATGAGATTCCGTCTTGGTCGGAAAAGATTTACGCTCGAATGAAAAAGAGTTCCAAGTGGGTCTTTACCGATACAGGCCTCATGTGTGCTTTTTTAAAGCATCACGATGCTGAGGATTTCATGGTTTGGGCTGAAGATGCTAAAAAGCAAGGCAGTGACTTGGTGGGTAATTTAGTTGAAACGTTCGTCTATACACAACTTGTTCCATTGGCAGAAGAGGACGATGAATGGAAAATCTACCATTTGCGTTCTGCCGATGACCAAGAAGTTGATTTTCTTCTTGAAAATGAGCGTGGAGAGATCATTGCGATAGAAGTGAAGGCTAGTGAAAAAGCATCTTCCTCTGACTTTAAAAACATTAAATGGCTGATGGAAAGGTTGCCCGAACGAAAAATCCACGGCGTTGTTTTGTACTGCGGTCAACGAGTTCGTTCTTACGGCCCTAATATGACGGCAGTACCAATCGCAAAAATGTGGTTGCCGTAATCTTAACGTTTAGGTAAAAGCTTCCCCGGATTTAAACGATTATCAGGATCAAATGCTTTTTTGATGGCTTGCATCATTTCAAGTGCCACGGGGTCTTTTGCCATGGTCATGGCGTCACGTTTGAGTTGGCCGATGCCGTGCTCGGCACTGATGGTGCCTCCCATGGCAATGACCTTTTCATAAACGAATGCATGAATGTCTTTTTCGACCGTAAATACAATCTTAGGATCGTGCGGTGCTTCAACGCCCATATTAAAGTGCAGGTTGCCGTCACCGTAGTGGCCAAAGACGGAGGGCTCTAACCAGTCGTATTTCTCTTTAAGTGCGGTGCAAACGGATTCAATGAATTCCACCAAACGATGGCGAGGCAGCGCAATGTCGTGCTTGACGTTGCCACCGGCTTTTTTGTGAGCGGGTGGAATGCTTTCACGTACTCGCCAAAAGTCTTTGGCATCGTCTTCGGTTTCACTGATGGCACCATCAACCACCACACCTTTTTCCATAAGATTCTCAAGAACCGCTTCAAGTGTGGAAGTATCGGGATTGGCTTCAAAATAGGAGCACTCAATGAAAACGTGCCAGTCGGTTTTCTCAACTTCGGGTTGGCGGACTTCGGGCATCATGAGCGCAAGTTTATTTAAGGTAGGACGACCCATTAATTCAAATGCGGTCATCTGAGCGTGCATCTTGGCATTAAAGGCATTGAAAACGACTTCAACGCTTTTGAGGTCTTTGAGCGAAAGAAAGAGCACCTTGCGATCAAGGGGGCGTGGGTGAAGCTTTAAGATGGCTTCCGTAATCACAGCAAGCGTCCCTTCACTCCCAATTAAAAGGTCACGTAAGTCGTAGCCGGAATTGTTTTTCCGAAGGCTTGTGAGTTCATTGATTTCTCGGCCATCAGCCAAGACAGCTCGGTAACCTAATACCAAATCTCGCGTCATTCCGTAACGCAAAACTTCAGTGCCGCCTGCGTTACTTGCTAATAATCCGCCCACCGTTGCCGTGCCTTCGCTTGCCAGTCGCAAGGGAAAGAGGCGGTTAATGGATTCGGCCGCTTCGTGAACTTCCGTTAACGTGACGCCGGCTTGCGCATGAATAGTGTCACTGACTGGATCAATGCTAAGAATGCTGCGCATGCGCTTTAAAGATAAGAGAAGCACGTTAGAGGAAGGCAACGGAACAGAACCGCCCACGGTGGAGGTGTTTCCCCCTTGAGTGACCACAGGGATTTGGTAGTGGGCGGCAAGCGCCATCACTTTCATCACTTCTTCGTGCGTGGCGGGCAGGGCAACGGCGATGGCGTCACCATGATAGCGTCCGCGCTCATCGGTTAAGAATGGTGCTTTGTCAGCGTCTTTAACTAAAGCGTATCGACCGAGTAAAGATTGAAGTTCATTGATGAAAGTCATAGGGCTAAAACGTTTAATTGGCGTTATAGTTGAATAATATATCGCATTTTACGTTTTCGGAGTTTGCATGGAATGGGATTGGGACTGGGACGCCTATAAGCGCAAGCCCTTTAAAGATCTCGTGTTTGACCTCTATGAGTTTGTCATGGAGCGTATGAAAGACACGCAACTTAATCAAGTTGCGTCATCCTTGACGTTAACGACCGTGTTATCGCTTGTCCCGTTATTGGCGGTGGTGTTGGTGGTGTTTGCAGTCTTTCCGGAATTCGCCGAGCGCCGTGCAGAGCTGGAATCTTTGGTTTTTACTTACCTGTTGCCGGAAACCTACGGGACGTTATTGCTTAAATACGTTCGAGATTTCACGGGGCACGCCCAAGGCTTAACGATTTTCGGTTTGGCCGGTTTGGGTGTCACGTCACTTCTTTTGATTAACACGATTGATGAGACGCTCAATCGCATTTTCCATGTTCGACAAATGCGTCACGTCATGCAACGTGTGTTGATTTATTGGGCGCTTTTAACGATTGGGCCGGCAGTACTCTTGATGAGTCTTTCGATCACGAACTTCTTATCGCAAATTGACGTGGCGGTTCAAGGGTCGTTTCCGAGTTGGGTGGCCATGGGTATTCAGTTGCTCATGCAAACGCTTTTTTACGCTGCCATTTATGTTTACGTGCCCAATTGCAAGGTGAAGTGGTCGCATGCCTTTATCGGTGCGGTGTTGGTGACGTTATTGTCCATTGTCGTTAAGTGGGGCTTTAGTTTTTATTTAAGCTCCGGATCTCTTACCACCATCTACGGTGCCTTTGCCGTGATTCCCGTGGTGCTTCTTTGGATTTATATCTCTTGGCTCTTTGTTTTGGCGGGCGCTGCCATTGCCGCAACGATTCCGATGTTAACGAGCGGTCGCTTTGCCGATCAGCATAAAGTGGGTAACGACTTTATTACCGGGATTGCTTTACTTCAAGTGTTAATGCTCGCGCAAGAGCAAGGCGTAAGTTCCGTTTCCATTCATAAGCTTTGTAAGGCCGTTGACTCCTATCCGGAAGCAGCAGGCAGTGTTTTAGAGCGCTTAGCAGAAGTGGGTTACGTAGGGAAATTGGAAGGCGATCGGAAAAACGATGAGCATTGGAGTTTATTGGTTTCGCCTCGAACGACAAGCTTAAGTGCGGCATTTGACGCGCTTTTGGTTGATCAATCGATTAGTTTGATTGCAAGAGAAAATTCACCGATGTACGACTGGTATTGTTTAATCAGTCAGGCCGAATGGAAGCATCGTCCGATGTTTGAAAGCTTGAGATTAATTCATCATATTAATTAGTGCAACGGACTGGGGAGCGTAAGCTCCCCAAGCCTAAATTAAAGAAAACCAGTAAGAAATCCCCATAATCAATGACATGGATCACTCCTCCCTCCCGAAATGGGGGAGAATAAGTTTATCCGAACAACTTTAAAGAGGACCCATGTCATGAGCAGAAAGCATACCGCAAAAGAATTCAATAAGTCGAATAAATGGTTGGTGTGTTAGCGGGATGAATTACTGCAATTCATAATAATTATTGATATAATTCCATATCAATTCATGATCTTTTGTTCTATTGGGGTTATCAAGTGATTATCGGGCGTAAATTCAAAGCTAAGTTTGTCG
>CAJLGW010000069.1 GCA_905206345.1 uncultured Sutterella sp.
AGAGCTATTCGATCCGGGAAAAGTTATTGTCAAAACCTAATGGAAAATTTGGGATTAAGCCTTACACCAATACACCATCTTTAAGCGTGACCACTCGATCGCACCGAGCTGCAAGCTCTAAGTCGTGCGTCACAATCACACAAGCCGTGCCGTTTTGCTTTGCCAATTGAACGAAGTTTGCAAAGACAGCGTCCGCTGTCGAACGATCCAAATTCCCCGTGGGTTCGTCGGCCAAAATACAAGCCGGTTGCGTGACCATCGCTCGAGCAATGGCGCAGCGTTGACGTTCCCCACCTGACATTTGAGAGGGCCGGTGACCGAAGCGATGTGAAAGCTCCAAAGCTGACAAAACGACACGCGCTTTTTCAATGGCCACCTTGGGATTGCGACGGGCAATCATCAAGGGCATAGCCACATTTTCTTCAGCCGTAAATTCCGGCAAAAGATGATGAAACTGGTAGATAAAGCCCAACTTTTCATTGCGCAATTGGCCTCGCCCAGCTTCATCCAACGCATGAACTGAAAGGCCGGCGACTTCAACTTCACCGCTATCGATGCTATCGAGTCCGCCCAAGACATGTAAAAGCGTTGATTTACCCGAGCCTGACGCACCGACAATCGCCACCATTTCGCCCGCTAGAACTTCCAAATTGATGTCCTTTAATACATCAACAGAAGTATCGCCGTCGCGGTAGGCCTTACGAATATGTTTCGCCATCAAAACCGTTGAAGTATTACTCATAGCGCAAAGCCTCCGCAGGTTTCGTGCGAGCTGCACGCCAGCTCGGATAAATGGTGGCCAACAAACTCAAAATTAAAGAGAAAGACGCAATCGGAATAATGTCACTCATACGAGGATCCGATGGCAAGGTACTAATGAAATACACTTCTTTGGGCAAGAATTGAATGCCGAAAATCGATTCAATCGCAGGCACAATCACATCCAAATTGCACGCTAAGCCAAGGCCGAAAATCACACCGCAGGCCACGCCGACAACGCCGACAATGGCCCCTTGAATCATGAAGATGGTCATAATGGATGAGGGAGAGGCGCCTAACGTTCTCATAATGGCAATGTCGGATTGCTTTTCCGTCACCGTCATCACCATACTGGAAACTAAACCAAAAGCCCCCACCAACACAATCAAAAAGAGAATGATCGTCATCATGCGTTTTTCAACTTGAACGGCAGCAAACCATGTGCGGTTTTGACGAGACCAATCGGTCACGGCATAGTCACCCTTGAGCGACGAGAGTAACTCAAAGGCAATCCGAGGCGCATCATTCATTTCATCGACTCGAATACGTAAGCCATCAGGGCCGTTGCGACGCATGAGTGTTTGGCAGTCGTTGATATTGATAACGGCCATGGAGCTGTCGTACTCATAGTGACCGGAGGAGAACACCCCCGTTAAGGTAAAAGCACGCATACGGGGTACGATCCCTGCGGGCGTAGCTCGTCCTTGAGGAATAATGACATTGACCTTGTCACCTACACGAACGCCCAAAAGTCGAGCTAAGTCTTGGCCCAAAACAATGTTGTATTCCCCTTCTTTAAGTTCAGAAAGCGAACTCACCAACATTTGCTTATCAATGTCGCTCACCATGGGTTCGCGTTGGGGATCAATACCGCGCAGCAAAACACCACGCACATTACGACCGGAACTCAAAAGTCCTTGACCGGAAGAAAAAGGGGCGACGCCCTTCACATGCGCGTTTTTCTCAACAATCGAAGCTGGCGTTTGCCAATCAGGCATCGTTCCTTCATAACTTAAAACTTCAATATGGGGAATGACCGAGAGCATGCGATCACGAACTTCTTTTTGAAAGCCGTTCATGACAGAGAGCACAACAATGAGTGCCATAACGCCTAAAGCAATGGAAGCCACACTCATCACGGAGATGAAGGAAATAAAACCGTTTTTACTTTGACCACGTCGCCCTTGTCGGGTGTAACGCCAACCAATTTTTAGTTCGTAGGGAATCACTGAAATTTAACCTTGTGTCTTGATCGAGACAATATCTTTGAGATTTTAAAGGATTAGTTTAGGGTTTTAGAGAGGATTGAAAAAGAATTACAAATGTTTGGTCTCATCAGAGACTACTTTTAGATTTTGAAAACAAAACAATCACGTATCAAAGATAAGTCAAAACAGAACGGAAATAATTAGGCCCTGCCAATTTCTCAGCAGAGCCCAATTTAAAGCGTTCCGTTAACGGAAGTACTTAATTATTTCTTGTTGCCGTTTAACAATGCAACAGCGCTGGAACCGGAGATCAAGCCAGAATGAGCGTAGATACCAAGCTTAGCGCGCGTATCAACGATGTCGAGGTTACGCATCGTCAATTGGCCGATACGGTCTTCAGCCGTGAACATGGAGTCACCCTTTTCCATCGTTAAGCGTTCAGCTTCGTACGTAAGATTCGGGCTTTCCGTATTCATGATCGTGTAGTCGTTACCGCGACGCAATTCGAGCGTCACCGTACCGGTGATGGCACGAGCCACCCAACGTTGAGCGGATTCACGGAGCATAATTGCTTGAGAATCAAACCAACGGCCTTGGTAGAGCAAGCGACCCAAGCGGCGACCATTGATGTGATATTGCTCAATCGTGTCTTCGTTATGGATACCGGAGACCAAACGTTCGTATGCGATCCACAACAAAGCCATCCCCGGGGCTTCGTAGATGCCACGGCTCTTAGCTTCGATGATACGGTTTTCAATTTGGTCGCTCATACCCAAGCCGTGACGACCACCGATGCGGTTGGCTTCGTACATCAATTCAACCAAGTCATCAAAACGTTTGCCATTCAAAGCAACCGGCACACCTTCTTCGTACGTAACGGTGACGGTTTCAGCGTCGATTTGAACAGACGGATCCCAGAAAGCAACGCCCATGATCGGCTTCACAATCTTCATGCTCGAAGACAAGCTTTCCAAGTCCTTGGCTTCGTGCGTAGCACCTAAGATGTTGGAGTCGGTGGAGTAAGCCTTTTCAGCGCTCATGCGATAGTCGAAACCTTCGGCTTGCAAGAATGCGCTCATTTCAGCACGACCGCCCAATTCATTGATGAAGTCACGGTCAAGCCAGGGCTTGTAGATCTTGAGTTCCGGGTTGGCCAACAAACCATAACGGTAGAAACGTTCGATGTCGTTGCCCTTGTAGGTAGAACCGTCACCCCAGATATGCACGCCGTCTTCACGCATAGCGTTCACGAGCATCGTGCCCGTCACAGCGCGGCCCAACGGCGTCGTGTTGAAATAAGCAACACCGGCCGTGGTGATATGGAAGGCACCGGCCTGGATTGCGGCAATACCTTCAGCCACCAATTGCGGACGGCAGTCAACGAGACGGGCCTTTTCTGCGCCATAGTTCATAGCACGACGAGGAATGGCTTCGTAGTCATCTTCGTCAGGTTGACCCAAGTTGCCGGTATAGGCATAGGGCAAAGCGCCCTTGTTTTTCATCCAACGCAAAGCTGCGGAGGTGTCCAAACCGCCAGAGAAAGCGATACCCACTTTTTCACCGACCGGTACTTTTTGCAAAATAGTTTGAGACATAAGACCTCGTCAATATAAATTCAGATTATCAGTGCGCAAATTTTGCGCATATCTGTTTGAGTTTATGCAAACTTAAACGCTTTGTCGAGCCTGAAATTTGAGGCAACTCAAAGGTTTCTTAGTCGACAAATAGGGCGATTTGTCGGCATTAATTAAGATCACCTACTTGACCATTATTCCAACGTGCGTTCCGGCATCTCACCGTTTAAATATTTTTCAAGCCAAAAGGCCCCGATAATCGTCTTAACATCAGTAATTTCACCCGTTAAAACCATTTGAAATACCTCTTTTACTGGCACCCGAACCAACGCCAAACACTCCCCTTCATCGAGGTGTTGCTCTTTTTGAGTCAGACCTTTAGCTAAAAAGAGTTCAAGCTTTTCATCGGAATACCCAATCGCATTGTGAATTCGACCCAAGTACGTCCAATCTTCTGCCACCAAACCTGTTTCCTCTTCAAGCTCTCGTTGAGCACAAATAAGAGGTTTTTCATTGGGATCGAGTTTTCCGGCTGGAAACTCCCAAAAGGCGCGCTGACAGGGTTCTCGCCATTGATATTCCAATAACGTTGTTCCATCTTCAAACAACGGAATAATGGTTGCGGCACCAGGGTGCTTGATGAATTCTCTCGTACGTACGAGCCCAGAGGCTGTTTTAACGGTGTGTTTAGTAATATGCAAAAAACTGCCATCAAAAACTTTTTCAGCGCTCATAAAGGTTTCTGCAACCTTAGGTAAAAGCTTTTCTTTCATAGACTGCATTGGGTTTTCCTCCTGAGACTCATTGATAATTGCGCAAGCGATTGAGAATGTAGTTTAAGAAAATGCCGTAAAGCGGAACAAAAATCACGAGGCCCGCCAAAATCTTCACACCATAATCAACCCACGCCAATGCCACCCAGTTTTCCGCCATGTAGACATCCGTCGTTTGATAAAAGGCAACGCTATAGAAAATAAAGGTATCCAACAAGTTGCCAAAAACGGAGGCCGCCGCCGGTGCCAACCACCATTGATAAAGTTGACGCAAACGTTGGAAAACAAAAATATCCAACAATTGCCCTAATGCATAAGCTACAAAGGAAGCCAGAGCGATTCGGAAAACAAAAAGGCTGAAAGTGGTTAATGACGCAAGGCCTTGGAAATCGCCTTGCTGAAAAATAGCACCGAAAATATAGGACAGAACAAGCGCCGGCATCATCGCAAAGAAAATGATGCGACGGGCTAAACGATCACCAAAAAGACGCACCGTTAAATCCGTCAATAGAAATAAAAACGGATACGTAAATGTTCCCCATGTGGTTTCAATCCCCAAAACCGTGACGGGCAACTGCACGGCATAGTTACTTAAGACAATAAAAAAGATATGGGCAGCCCAAAGGCGCTTTAACGGAAAGTCTAAGTTCAGAGTGGGGTTTTGAGAAAAATCGGACATAGGGTTTCTTTTATTCATCGAAACCGACATTTTCGCATTGAGAGCCAGACTCTGGCAAAAATCTTTTGAAATCCCTCACTTCTGTAGCCCTAAAATGCACTCAATCGGTTAGACTAAAGCATTACTTCAACCTCAGCGAAAGAAAATACCATGGTTAGCCTTCGCGAGCGCATTGATGTTTTGATTCGTATCCTCTTTGGCGCAGCCATAGCGATCGGGTGTTACTTTGTTGTTGCCCCGTTTTTAACCGCTATTACGTTGGCCGGGATCGTCACAATCGTCAGTTGGCCGCTCTTTGTAAGATTTAAAAATTCATTTGGCGAGCGCAGCACGCCTGCAGCGCTTTTAATGGTGATACTTTTAACGGTCTGCTTGATCCTACCGCTCTCATTTTTATCAGCGGTTGTGGCTCAACAGTTGCCGGGTGCCATCTCGGGCATTATCAACTCCATACAACACATCGAATCCCCGATGTGGATTAAAGAAATCCCCGTCATCGGTTCTTGGCTTTTCGAGCAACTGGCTTTCCTCTTTGATCCGAAAAAGTTAGCAGACCTCATCCAACGTCTCATGCAACCCATGAGTCGTATGGCATTAAATCTCGCGATTTCCGCAGGTAACGGCTTGATTCAAATGGGCTTGGTTGCTTTTATCGCCTTCTTTATCTACCGTGACGGTGACTTGATTGCTAAGCGCTCTCAAGCCTTACTTGAACGTGTTTCAGGTGGATTGAGCAAAGAATTAAGCCACATTTTGGTTAACACCACACGAAGCGTTGTGTGGGGCATTGTGGGGACGGCCGCAGCACAAAGTATCGTGGCTTGTATCGGCTTTTTGATTGTGGGTGCTCCTGGTACGCTTTTGCTCTCCATCGCCGTCTTCGTACTCTCTGTTGTGCCGATTGGTCCTCCGTTGGTTTGGGGCCCCGTTGCTTTCTGGCTCTACACTCAAGGTGAATTAGGTTTGGCCGCCTTTATGGTCGCTTGGGGTGTTTTAGCTGTCGCTAGTGTCGATAACTTCATCAAACCCTTATTGATTGCCCGCGGAACTCCGCTCCCCATCTCGTTGGTGTTCTTGGGTGTGTTCGGGGGTGTGATTGCCTTCGGTCTCCTAGGGATGATTTTGGGTCCGGTACTTTTAGCCATCGGTGTTGCCATGATTAAGACTTGGATTTCTGTTAAGGAAAAACCAAGAAAGAAAAATCCTGCAAATATTAATTTAGTGGCACCGGAGCCGGCCACCGTGGGGGAGCACCAACAGCCCCGAGTCAACAGGGCGGATACCGTGGACTCTGGGCTGAAGGTGAATACGGCACCGCGGAAAAACCATCCGAAAAGGTACCCAAAGAGATCGAGAAGGTAATCGGCAGGTACGTTGAGTAAGAACAAAAGGAGAAGTGTTTGAAGCTTCTCCTTTATCGTTTGAGGGCTGTCACAGCACCATAAAAAAGACTTGCAGCCATCACAATTTTAATTGCTTTGAGCTTGAGCATATTGCTCTTGAGCAACCGCAATCTCCGTGCATTGCTTCAGTTGAGCGATTTCCCGCTCGACGATCAATGCAACCATCGGGGTTAAATCCTTCTTCGTATCCCACGCTTCAAAAGCTTCGTAATAGCGAAGACGCTCTTCTGCATAGCGGATATTCACGGGCCAATATCCAGCTCTTACCAATTGGTAGTTCAACAACAAGCGACCACTGCGACCGTTACCGTCAATGAAAGGATGAATATCCTCATAGCGGCAATGAAACTGAGCGATTGCTTCAATCGGATGCAAAAATTTTGCGTCGATCTCCCACCATTGAACCAACTCACGAATTAAATAAGGAACTAAACCAAAGTCAGGACGTTGAGTTGAGGAACCTGCAATTTGAACATGTGTATCGCGGTAAATACCACAAAACTTAGGATTAGCACCCGTCATCACATACTTATGAAAGTCTTTAATTAGGTCTTCGGACAGTGCAATGTTTCCATTAACATAATCAAAAATGGCATCAAACCCCATGGCATAGCCCAAAGCCGCCATAGCATGAGAGATAGGACGACCAGCTACGGTGACACCTTCTTTCACAACCAAAGCCGTTTCTCTCAAGGTTAGCTGAGAGCCTTCGATAGCATTTGAGTCGTAAGTGTGGATAATCTTTAGTTCTTCACGCAACCGATAAACTGCACCCTCTGACAAAGGTCGATGACTATCAAGCTCTTGCTTAGCCTCATCAACTTGATTTAGCCAATATTGAATATCTTGCATCGCAATTCCTTAATCTAACCTAAACGCTTGAGCATCATTCCTGAGCTCATCACGGGTTCATAGGGACTATCGCTGTAATCTGAGACTTCTCGCGGATCGATTTGTGCGGGCACGATATCATCGCCTAACAAATTCACAATCCCACGATAACCTACACCACGGGGCGTAAAGCCATAGTAGGTCGGGTAGTGGCGATCCTCATGTTGATGACCATGAAAGAGATACTTCACTTGCATGGACTTGGCTAATTGATCCACAGCTAAAAAGCCTTTACGATGGCAGCCTGGGGCTTCGTGAGTCACGAGTACATCGGCTTTTTGCGTAATCAAGTTATCGTACGTTGACGGGAAAATGGACGTACGGTGGCGACGAGGCAAGCCCCCTCTCCACATATTCCCGCGACCAATACGACGAATGAAAGCCCCGGCACTCATGTAGTTAGGTGCTTGTGGTGGCATCCAAATTTGGCCACGGAAAACACCGCCAAGACCGGCAATGCGAATACCGTTGACCATCGCCACACGACCGTGCAGGTTGTGCCCTGCTAACTCACTTCTCCATAAACGATCATAGAAGTAATCGTTGTCGGTATCGTGATTGCCGGGAATCCACCACACGTCTACAAAAGGCAAAATGTCAGCCAACACCTCATGCAAAGGCGCAGGTGGCTGCAAGTCACCCAAAATGATCATGGCTTTCGGGCGGTGTTCTTTACCTGCCTGAATGATGTGATCAAACCCACCGTGCGGATCCCCGCAGAAGAATACTTCTTGAGCGCGCTGTTCAATCGGAACAGACGAGGGCTCCAGTTTGGCAGCCTCTACGGGTTTCTGACGCGGATGGTTTTTATGTCGATAATGGTAACGACGGAAGGTCACGCCTGTGATCCCTTACTTGTAGTTTTCCATCATCTGAGCGAGTTCATGACGCACTGCGTCTTGCAAACTCTGCGGTTCCATCACCTTACAACCGGCACCAAATTGGAGGATGTCACCGACCAATTCAGGGCTATTGTCAGCAAAGGGAATCGTCAATTCATAGACATCTTCGCTAACCCAATTTTCGAATTGATCTTTGTGCCAAACAAATTGACTTGCGCGTTTGGCAGCAAGACCAGCAAAGCGAATACGGGCGTATTGCGGAACTTCACCACGGAACATGCCGTAAGAGGCACCCAACTCGGCTTCCACGGCCTTCATGGGGATGGGCTTGACGCCGGTCTTCATGATGTCGGCAAAACGAACGTTTTCGACATTGAAGCTGCGAAGTGCACCGCGAGTATGGCACCAAGCATCCAAGTACCAACGACCTCGGTAGTAAACCATGCGCATGGGGCTGACAACACGTTCCGTTTCCTCTTGCTTATTTTCAGACCAATAACGCAAGCGAAGACGTTGACGGTGAACCAAAGCTTGACCCAAGACTTCAAAGTAATCGTTGGTGATGGGCTTGCGAACCGGTTCTTGAATCACAATGCGCTTTTTCAATTCATCAATGTTAGCTTCTTCTTCGAACATGATTGAGCGAAGACGAGCGGAGACTTGACGCAAATCGCGACTTAAAAAACCCTTACGGTTCTTTTCCAACTCATCGAATTGATCAAGCGTTTTGATGGAGTGATAGAGCTCATCGGGCGTAAACCAAGAGGACTTGCGTTCATAGAAATCTTCGCGCTTGGCATCGGCACGATTCTTAGCAAAAAGGTAACCACCACGGATGCGAGAAAAGACGATCGGAGCCTTTAAGGATTCACGCATATAGCGCAAGTCACGCTTGACAGTAGCAGGAGCAGCTCCCGTTGCACGTTGCAAATCTTCGAAAGTTGCGATCCCTTTCTCACTGATCAAGCGATCGATTTTCATAATACGGACGTTGAATTCGTTTGTGGTATTCATAGTAATCCTCTCAAAAACACCATAATGGTATCGAATTATGAGCCTTACTTCAACTAAAAATCGACTTTTATCGCATTTTTTTTCAAAAAAAGAGTCATGGCCACAACTAACCACGACTCATTGCTATTTGCAAAGTATCTGTTTAAGGTAATTTTTCGTAGTCCTCAACACTGACGGGCTCAAGCCACTCATTGCCCTTCCCTTCTCCCGGAACCTCAATGGATAAGTGAACGAACCAACTGTCTTTGGCGGCTCCATGCCAATGTTTGACGCCCGCCGGAATCACGACAACATCACCTTCTTTTAACGCTTGAGCGGGCTTGCCCCACTCTTGGTACCAACCACGCCCCGCCGTACAGAGTAAGATTTAACCACCACCCTTTGTTGCTTTATGAACGTGCCAATTATTGCGACAACCCGGTTCGAAAGTCACATTGCCAATGACAACGCCTTGCATTGACAACATATTAAGGTAGCTATTACCAACAAAATATTTTCCGTATGCGGTATTGACTTCACCGCGAGCAAATGGTCCTAACTTTTGTTCCATGACCATCTCCTTATTCATGGATTGATTATCGGACGATGAGTTCTGTGCCCATGCGCCCGAGGTAAAACAAGAAAACCCTGCACTTAAGGCAAAAACTAACGTCGTTAAATTGAAGTGTTCTCGTCTTATAGTTTCCCCATAATTTGTCACCCAGGGACACTTAAAAGATTAAAGAGTTAGAACCAATGGAGATTGCACGAAATTTGGAGATTCTTGCCCAAAACTCACTACTGTCCAAAATAATTTTGCAGATGAAATTTTTAAACATCCCGGATTCAAAAACGAAGTGCAATTGATGTAGCACTGAATAAAAAATTATTT
>CAJLGW010000070.1 GCA_905206345.1 uncultured Sutterella sp.
TCTTAAAAAATGGGGTTTTTAGGTGTTGTTTTCACACAAATCCGTGATGACCCGCGCAAGAAGCGATTCCTCTCGGGGCTAAAGCCCCAAGTTTCCTCGCTATTATCTATGAAGGTGTTTGGCGTTGGATTAATCACTAATGCGTTCCAAGCTGAAACGGCTTTGCAACTTGAGGTTTGCGATGTCATTGATATCGGTCGTGCAATTTTGTCTGATTCCAATTGGGGATGGAACGCGGCTAAAGATTTGCACGAGACCATCTAACATCTAAACAACGCAGAGATCGGGAAGCCTTGGGTGAAAGCTCAAGGCTTTCTAGTTATTGGATGGAGAAATAATAGTGGAGTGGTAGGCCGTATTGGACTTGAACCAATGACCAAGGGATTATGAGTCCCCTGCTCTAACCAACTGAGCTAACGGCCCACGCAAGAACCTAAAATCTTACCATACCTTAGAGCTCATTGTTGCTAATTTGCGTCTGTTTTGTTTGATTCGCAGTCCTTGCTAATGAGATTGACAATCAACAAGTCACGCTTGTGTTAGAAGCCATGACATCGCTTTTGACCAAGATGAATGTTCAAATGGTCGTCGAAGGTGTTGAAACCGCTGAGTAATTGAAGTTTCTTCGTAAAACCACTTGTGATCTCATTCAGGTGTACATTTTCTATAAGCCGATGCCGGTAAGTGAATTTGAACAATTAACTTTTGTTGAGGACGCGGATGCCCCCCCCTTCCTTAAATAGTGGCTGAGCTCTAAGAAAAAGGCCTCGTCTAAGCGAGGCCGAGTCTTGAAAGTCTAACGACTATTTGTTTTTCGAGAGCGCTAGTTTTTCTTCAAAATCCTTCAAAGACGCACCGACAACCTTGTGTAAGGCGATCAAAGCAATCAAGTTGGGGATAGCGAGGAGGCCATTGAAGAGGTCAGCCAACGTCCATACCAAATCCACCTTTAACATGGCGCCGATCACCAAGCAGCAGCAAACGATGCAACGATAAAGGTTCAAACCACGACCTTTAAAGAGGTAGCGCATGTTTTGTTCGCTAAAGAAGTACCAGCCGATGATGGTGGAAAAAGCAAAGAAGAATAAGCACACGGCCACAAAACTCGAACCCAAAGCACCTAAGTCCACGTTATAAGCTTGTTGCGTTAATTCAATACCAGTCGTTGTGTAATCTAAGACGCCCGTCACCATGATAACCAGTACCGTAAAGGTCACAATGATTAACGTTGCTGCCACACCGAAGACAGCAACTAAACCTTGTTCGGTAGGATGTTCAACCTTTGCAACGGCGTGAGCGTGAGGCGTCGTACCCATACCGGCTTCGTTAGAGAAAAGGCCGCGAGCCACACCGAATTGCATAGCTTTGGCGACCGTTAAACCGAGTGCGCCGCCGGCGACAGCTTGAGGATCGAAGGCTGCAATCAAAATCATCTCAAGAGCGGGAATGATTTGATCGTAGTGCATGCCTAAAACGTAGGTGCCACCCACGATGTAAATCAAAGCCATGAAAGGAACGACTTTTTCTGTGACACTGGCAAGACGGGCAACACCACCGAAAAAGACCAAGGCTCCTAAGATGGCAACCATAATACCTGTAGCCAAATGCGGGACACCAAAGGCGGTTTGCATGGCGGTACTCACGGTGTTGGATTGCACCATGTTACCCATACAACCCATGGCAACAATGATGGTAATGGAGAAGAAAACCGCTAAGGGTTTAAATTTCGGGCCTAAACCGTGCGTAATGTAGTAAGCCGGGCCGCCAACCACGTGGCCGTGCTCATCATACGTTTTGTAAGTTTGAGCTAAAACCGCTTCGGCAAAGATGGTGCCCATACCGAAAAAGGCCGCGACCCAAAGCCAGAAAAGTGCACCGGGGCCCCCTGAGACAATTGCGGTGGCAGCGCCAGCGACATTACCTGTGCCAACTTGAGCTGCCACGGCTGTGGCCAGGGCTTGGAAGGAACTCATCCCGGACTTGTCGGCTCTTTTGCCAAACAAAGAAGCCGTCCCAACGAGGTAGCGAAGTGCAAAGCCAAAGAGACGGACTTGGGGAAAACGCAATTTGATCGTATAAAAAAGGCCGGTTCCGCACAGCAAGGGAATCAGGAAAAAGACACCCCAGAGAACGCTGTTAATGTTACTGGCCCAATGGTTAATTAAATCCATGAGGGGACTCCTTATTTTTATGTTCACTATCAACCATACGTGATTGTGAGTTTTTGTAAAAGCTGATTTACAGGCAAAAAACGCATCCCTAGGTAAAAACCCCAATTTGAATGTATTGCCGTGTGGGGATTTTGTCTTAGAGTTATAAGAAAAAGCCCCTACGTTCTTTGTAGGGGCTCAATAAAAGTTAGAAATGTTACTTGAGGTTTTGAAGCTTCATTTTTCCTTCAAAGTCATCAAGGCAGTTGCCTACCACTTTATGGAGGGCTACTAAGGCAATCAAGTTGGGGATGACCATCAATGCATTAAAGAGGTCAGAAAGCGCCCAAACGAGATTGACGTGCAAGCAGGCTCCTAAAACCAAGAAGGCGCAAACCAGTAAGCGATAGGCAAGGATGCCACGACCCTTGAAAAGGAAACGTACGTTTTGTTCACTAAAGAAGTACCAACTGATGATGGTGGAGTAGGCAAAGAAGAACAAGCACACAGCCACGAACTTCACGCCGAATTTACCTAAACCAACGTTATAGGCTTGTTGCGTGAGTTCAATACCGGTGGTCTTATAATCCAAAACACCCGTGACCATAATCACCAAGACCGTGAAAGTCACGATGATGAGCGTGGCAAAAATACCGAAGACGGCAAATAAACCTTGTTCTGCAGGATGTTCAGGCTTGGCAACAGCGTGAGCGTGAGGTGTCGTACCCATACCGGCTTCGTTAGAGAAAAGACCGCGAGCAACACCGAATTGCATAGCTTTGGCAACCGTTAAACCTAAAGCGCCACCGCCCACGGCTTCCGGATTGAAAGCGCCGATAAAGACCATTTCAAAGGCAGGAAGAATTTGGTCATAGTGCATCCCTAAGACGTAGGCGCCGCCGATCAAATAGATGCCTGCCATAAAGGGGACAATCTTTTCCGTGACGCTTGCCAGACGGGCAATACCACCGAAGATAACCAAGGCCGTCAAGACGGCAACACCGATGCCCGAGCCCAAAAGAGGAATATCGAAGGCTTCAAGCATGGCGTTACTGACGGTATTGGATTGCACGAGGCTCCCCATGCAACCCATCGTGATGATGGCAACAGAAGAGAAAAAGAGGGCTAACGGGCGCCATTTTTCACCCATGCCCTTGAGGATGTAGTAAGAAGGGCCGCCAACGACATGACCTTTGTCATCGAGACCCTTGTAAGTTTGAGCTAAAACAGCTTCTGCAAAAATTGTGGCCATGCCGAAAAAGGCAGCGACCCAAAGCCAAAATAATGCACCGGGACCACCCGAGACCAAAGCTGTGGCGGCACCTGCAACGTTACCGGTACCAACCTGGGCGGCAATGGCCGTTGCCAAAGCTTGGAAAGAACTCATCCCGGACTTATCGGCCTTTTGCCCGAACAAAGAGGCTTTACCGAAAAGTAAGCGAATCGCTAAGGGGAAAAGACGAATCTGTACAAAGCGCAATTTGAAGGTGAAGAAAATGCCCGTACCGCACAAGAGGGGAATGAGAAAAAAGACACCCCAAAGCACACTATTGACATCACTGACCCAGTGATTAAGCAGTTCCATATTATTTTCTTTCTTTAAATTAAGTGGCAATCTTCTCTTTTTACTTGAATATCAGCGATTCAGGCGCTACATTTAGTTTTTCAATTGAAAGTAATTAGTCAAAACTACTTACTTTTTTGACGATTTCTGAAAATTACTGAAGATTTATCTCTTTGAGTGTAGAAAAAGGCCAAGAAGATGAGAACGATTTCTGTCATTGGTTCGGGTGCTTTGGCAAGCATTTTTGCCAAAGAATTAAAGCATTTATTAAGTGACGATTATGAAATTCGTTACGTCTTTTCAAAAACGCTTTCTCACGCTCAAGTTTTAGCTGACTCAGTGGGTGCGAAGGCAACCGATCGATTTGAAGATCTTTTAGAAAATCGCTCAGACTTTGTGGTGGAGTTTGCCGGTATTGGTGCAGTGAAAGCCTATGCCAAAGACGTATTAATTCACAACATGAATTTAGTGATTGCCTCAGCGGGTGCTTTGGCCGATGACACATTTAAAGCAGAGCTTCAAACGATGGCCAAGTCCAATAATGTCAAACTCTATGTGGCAGGTGGTGCCATCGGTGGTCTCGACTTAATGCAAACCTTTGCGTTGATGGGCAAGTGCAACACGACGATTGAAAGCACAAAGGCTCCGAAAAGTTTAAACGGTGCTCCGTATTTGGCCGGTAGAACATTGTCGGAAACGGACGTTGAGAAGGTTTTTGAAGGTGGTGTTAAAGAAGCGATTGCGGGTTTCCCGAAAAACGTGAACGTTGCGGTAACAGCGAGCGCAGCAAGCAACAATCCCGCTACAACGGTGAAACTTGTGAGCACCCCCGGTGTATCAACCAACACTCACACCATCACGCTTAAAAATGAATTGATGACGGCAACGATTCAAATTGCCTCCAAGCCCGATCCTCAAAACCCGAAGTCGAGCATCTCGACGGCTTGGAGTGTGTTGGCGCTTTTGAAAAACTTAGCCTCGCCCGTTGTTTACTATTAAAGAGGTTTGTGCCATCCGAAGAGGCTTTCGGTGCGAATCGGAAGCTCTTCGGTGATGATACGAACGGTCTTTTCATAATCTTCAATCGTTTTCGCTTTATAAATCGACTTCACGATTTTCTCGGCTCCGTCAAAGAGATTGTGTTGGAAGAACCAATACTCTTTCATGCGCATCATGGCGTTTTTCTGACTATCAAACGCACGAGCGTAGCTCTCAAATAACGCACGACTAAACTCAATAATCTCTTCTCGTGAGGCTGCTGATCCGCCTTTAGCCTTTCTAAATAAGGCAGGATCAGACATCAAGGCACGTCCCACCATAATGAGAGCTAAGTCGGGGTAACTGTTTTGAATGTTATCCAAGTCGGCATTCGTAACAATATCGCCGTTATAACCCAAGGGCATTGTCATGCGACGATAGTAATGATCAAAGATATAACGACGAACATCACCCTTGTAATGGTCGGTGCGCAAACGCGGATGAATCGTTAAGTGCTTCATGGGGAAGCGGTTATAGACCTCGGCAATCGCATCAAACTCGTCTTCATCGGACCAACCCAAACGCGTTTTCACCGAAATGCCGATCGGAAGATCGGCTTCAAAAATGACCTCTAAAAAGCGCTCTAATTCATGCGGAGTGCGCAAAAAGCCACTGCCTTTGCCTTTGGCAACAACGGTACCTGCGGGGCAGCCGAAATTGAGATTGACCTCATCGTAACCCAAGTCAGCCAAAGCCTTCGCAGCCCAAATAAAGTCATCAGTGTTGCGCGTTAAAAGCTGGGGGACAGCATGAATGCCGGCGTTGACTTCCGGGGCCAATTCTCTCAATTGCCGTTCGGTAAAGGCAGGCGTTGTCGTCGGAGACACAAAGGGGAGGTAATAGGCATCCGCTGGGCCAAAGAGCTTAGCGTGGACTTTTCGAAAAGGAGCGCCCGTGAGACCTTCCATGGGAGCGACAACGAGGAGAGGATTGGTAGCCGTCATAAATAAGCAAAAACGCGAATAAGGGCGTGATTTTAGCAGTCTGTCAACCTTTTCAAAAGAGAACTTTTCTCTCGATGGAGCTAAAATCAAAAAAATGATTCAATTTTTACGGAATCCCTGTCGATAGGGACAAACTGCATGCCTCAAGAACATACTTTTGCAGCCTTCGGTCTTAACGATTGCATTATGCGTGCCATTGCCGAAATGGGCTATGAGAAACCGACGCCGATTCAGGTCTCAGCCATTCCGCTCGTTTTGGCCGGTAACGACGTGATGGGGGCGGCTCAAACAGGGACAGGGAAAACGGCAAGCTTCGGCTTACCGCTTTTAAATCGCTTGGTGTCGCAAGCCAACAACAGTATGTCACCTGCTCGTCATCCGGTGCGTGCTCTGATTTTGACACCCACTCGAGAATTGGCAGATCAAGTGCATGACAATTTGCACGCTTATGCAAAGTACTCTGGTTTACGAACGGCTTGTGTTTTCGGTGGCGTGGATATTCGCACGCAAGCCGATACCTTGCGTCGAGGCGCAGAAGTGTTGGTGGCAACGCCCGGGCGCTTGCTTGACCATATTGAGCAACGCAACACGCAATTGTCTCAAGTGGAGATCGTTGTTTTGGACGAAGCCGACCGTATGTTGGACATGGGCTTTTTGCCCGATATCTCTCGCATCTTGAAGATGCTGCCGGCAAACCGTCAGAGCTTAATGTTCTCGGCCACTTTCTCGCCTGAAATTAAATCCTTGGCAGCGAACTTCTTGCGAAGCCCGAAGTTGGTCGAAGTTGCTCGAGAAAATTCCACCGCTAAGACCATCACCCAACGCCTCTACGAAGTGCATGACTCTGAAAAGGTTGATGCGTTGATGGAGTTGCTCGATGATGAGCGCTGCGAAGACGCGAAAAACATTTTGGTCTTTGTGAATTCGAAGATCACGTGTCGCCGTTTGGCTCGCATGCTTGAGCGAAATGGCTTTAAGGCCGACTCCATCCACGGGGATAAGACGCAAGACGAGCGTATAAAAACGCTTGAGGCCTTTAAAACGGGGGATGTGAAAGTGTTGGTGGCTACCGATGTGGCCGCCCGTGGCTTAGACATTGCCGAGCTTCCCGTTGTCATTAACTTTGATGTGCCTTTTAACGCTGAAGACTATGTGCACCGTATCGGTCGTACGGGGCGTGCCGGTAGCAAAGGCTTGGCTTTGATGATCACGTGTCCCGGGGCCGATGAACGCAATGTAGAAGCCATTGAGCATTTGATTCATGAAAAGTTGCAACGTGAGCGCTTGGACATTCAACCGCGACGTCGTCCGCAACCGGGTAGCTTCCGAAAGACTTATGTGGCACCGCCCACTTCGCCCGTCTCGACGGATCCGTTCTTTGATCAACCGTATGTTCCCTCTCAACCTGTTACGGAAACGCAACCCAAAGAGCGTGAACCGATGTCTGCAAAAAATACGAAACCGAAGGCTAAAGTCTCAGCCCTTTTAGGTGGTCTTATTCGTAAGTAATTCGGGCTAGGCTAAAAATGTTAGGCATTTGTGATGTCGGTTAAGAATCGACACACTTATGCCTCTTTTTTTGAGTAATTCTTTATACAATATTCGTATCCGACTTAACATTCTTAGCCCGTTGAATGGCTCTTCTGTATCAGGGAGTTATTCTGGGTGACTTCAGGCTAGGAGTCTGTCATGCCAGAGACAAAAATTGTTAGTAGCCGTCTTGCTCGCGAGATGGCTTTGCCTTTATATGAAGGCAAGACTTTATTTACCGGCGAAGCACGAATGGCGCACGCCGATGGTATGGCCAATATCGTACGCAGTATCCGTGATGATGAAGATTTGATTGCAGCGGCCTACCTTTTCGCAGTTCATGAAACCGTCCCCAATACGGATGAATGGTTAAAGAAAAACTTCGGTGCAACGGTGGCCGAGTTGGTCTTTGAACTTCATCGACTCATTGAAATTAATGGCAAAACCCGTTTAGTGAAAACGGGTGAAGAAGCGGCCGAAGATAAACTTTTACTGAAAGCCCAAGACGCGCTTTTGCGTAAGATGGTCTTAGCCATGTGTAAAGACCTTCGTGTGGTGATTTTGCGTCTTGCCAGTCGTTTGCAAACTTTGCGCTACTTTGCCTCCCAAAAGGGTCGGGCAGAGGACGCAAAACAATACGGTGCCGATACTTTGGCGCTTTATGCACCGCTCGCAAACCGTTTGGGGATTTGGCAAGTAAAGTGGGAGTTGGAAGACTTATCCCTTCGTTTTACAAAGCCCACCGAATATAACGAAATCGCTCAACTTTTAGATGAAAGTCGTGAAGCCCGTATTGCTTTTATGCGCGATACTGTGCAAAAGATTCGCGATATGTTGGCTGAAAAAGGGATTGAAGCCGAAGTTTCCGGTCGTCCTAAGCACATCTACTCCATCTACAAAAAGATGGAGCGTAAGCACTTAAAGTTCAACCAACTCTATGATGTGCGCGCTTTGCGCATCATTGTACAAACGGTTGAACAATGCTACGAAGTACTCTCAATTGTGCATGAGAATTTTCCGGGGTTGGCAAGCGAATACGATGACTATATCTCTAACCCGAAGCCCAACGGCTATCGCTCTTTGCACACGGTGATTTTGGATAAAAAAGAGCGTCCCATCGAGATTCAAATTCGTACGCAAGCTATGCACGAATATAACGAACTCGGTGTGGCGGCTCACTGGCGCTACAAAGAGTCGGGCAATTCCAACAAAACGGGCGACAGCTCCTCTGAAGACCAAAAGGTTGCATGGTTGCGTCAACTTTTAGCTTGGAGTAGCGACGTGAAGCCTTCGGGTCAGTCAGGTGTTGTTGAGGACGATCACGTTTACGTCTTAACGCCTCAAGGCCGAGTTATCGAAATGGTAACGGGCGCAACGCCCATTGACTTTGCGTATCACTTGCACAGCGAGCTCGGGCACCGTTGTCGCGGCGCCCGCGTTAATGGCGTCTTGGTGCCTTTGAATTACAAACTAAAGACCGGCGAAACGGTTGAGATTGTGACCACTAAATCGGGTGGTCCCAGCCGTGATTGGCTCAATAGCGAATTGGGTTTTGTGGCTACCTCTCGTGCTAAGAGCAAGATCCGTCAATGGCTTCACGCTCAACAACTTCAAGAGCAAGTCACGCAAGGGCGCGAACGCATTGAAAAGGAAATGGCCCGTTTGGGTAAGACGGCCTTCAAGCTTGAAGAACTTGCTAAGCGTTTGGGCTATGACACCTTAGACGATTTGTTCGTGGGCGCCGCTAAGGACGAAGTGGGGCCCAAGACCATTGAAAAGGTCTTAAAGCCCCAAGAAGAGGAAAAGAAGGAAGAGCTCATCACGACCAAGTCCAAGGCCGAACAAGCCAAGAGCCAAGTGCTTGTGGTGGGCGTGGATTCTCTCTTGACGCAACTGGCACGTTGCTGCCACCCGGCGCCACCTGATAAGATCATCGGCTTTGTGACGCGTGGCCGTGGTGTGACGATTCACCGTGCGGATTGCCCCAATATCCGTAACCTTGATGATAAGGGCCAAGAGCGCTTGATCGAGGTGAGCTGGGGGAATGCTCAAGGGGCTGTGTTCCCGGTTGATGTTTTGGTCATTACGAATAACCGTCCGGGGTTACTCAAAGACTTAAGCGAAATTTTCTTAAAAGAAAAGATTGCGATTGTCGGCATGAATACTCAAAACATTCGCGGTGACGTGCATATGCGCTTTAATGTGGAAGTGAGCAGCGCTCAGGCGTTAACGAAGACGCTAACGGCAATTCAAGACGTGCCGGGCGTTTATAATGCACGACGTGTTTAATTAAAAATGGACACTGGATTGATATCTAGTGTCCGATAAAGGGTTAACTAATGAGAGTTTCTGAAGGTTCCATTCGTTTGATGCGCCAAGCATTGCAATGCATCATCTACATTGGGTTAGGTCACATTGCGTTTGAAATGGTCGCAACTTATATGACGCCGGAATATAGTCACTTGTGGTACTACGCCCTTTTGGTACCGGGCATTTACTATGTGATTCCGATTTTGGCGTTGTTGGTGACGATTATGATTTTGGAAAAGTTTGTGAGCAAATAATCTCTCATGAACAATTAAATAAAAATGGGATTACCTCGATGGCAATCCCATTTTTGTTGGTGCGCCTGACTGGGCGCACTGCTGGTGGTGAAAGTCCACCGTTTC
>CAJLGW010000071.1 GCA_905206345.1 uncultured Sutterella sp.
GCACGTACGGTGTTGTGAGAGGCGGAAAGGGGCAACCCCTCCGCCTACTCGATTCAATCCAGTTGTCTACTTTGCTTTTCGATACGCATTGCGTTGGTAATAAGCTTGAATATCCTTATTCAGATTTGCCATCCAGCGATTGACATTGCGATGGATATGAATCTTTTCATCCTTGGTTTTATCTGCGGACTGTTCATCTAAACCACGGCTGGAAACGTAGGAGACTTGGTAACCCTCTTTGTCGTAGTCCACGCGGACAATCACTTCAAAACTCTGAGCCTTGGCTCCGCTGGGGTAGGACAAAAGGAAGTGATCCGAATTGGCTTTGACAATGTTCCAATGACGAGACGTTGCAGCAGTCACAATGGCTGAGCGAATATCCGCCGTTTTTGCTTCAGGAATGGCGCTGGGTGTCGGATTATGAAGCGGAGCGGAAGTGCAACCGGTCAAAACACCTGCCATGGCCAAGACGGCAAGAAGACGTTTCATAATTTAACCTCGTTTGATGTGTTCAGAATGCTTTCATCATACAACTTTTAGTCCTGAAAGTTTAAAAGTTACAATAACATCAAGCCTTTTAATTGATAGAAAAGAAAACGCCCGAGAAACAGAACTGTACTCGGGCGAGGTAAGGATTAGTAGGAAGCTTCAAACCTGCGTTTGACTTCCTTGATACTGGGCACTTGATTCAGTGCACGAATCACACGCATTAATTGAATGCGATTCTCTACTTGAATCATCAATTGCAATTCCGGATCGTTTAAATCATCAGGAATATTCAACCCAACAATGGTTGCGCCTTCTTGAGCCACTGTCATCGTGGTTTCATAGGTGGCGCGACGAACATCCGTCACCTTCAAATCAATGGGAACACTGAATTGTTGGTTATGGTTGTCAGCCCATATTGCGTCTCCCCAACGTTCGTTGTCGTCGGCACGCCCCTTTTGAGCGTGCTTACAAGAGGCGCGATGAACAATGACACCGTGATCGGCACGCTCAAAGACGCAAATGGAGTCGCCTTGTACCGGGTGGCAACAACCTGCCAATTGAGCGTTGGTCTTTTGACCGTTAAAGATCACTTCTGCGTGAGCACTACTGGTCTTAACGTCGTCATGCATATCTTCCATTAAGGCTTGCGCGCGGTGAAGCACCAAAATAGAGTTAACCTTACCGTAGCCCACCAAGCTATAGATGGAGGCACGGGACTCTACTTCGAATTCCTTCATCAATAAGTCATAGACGGCATCAGGCACTTCATCCCAATTAAAACTGACTTTATCAGCTTCGTACTCTAAAAGTTCACGACCGACCTTAACGGCATCATCAAAGGATTGCGTACGCAAATATTGACGAATTTCAGCGCGAGCTTTACCGCTTTTCACATAGTCCAACCAGTGCGGATTGGGGTGAGCGAGGTTGCTCGTAATAATTTCAACCATGTCGCCATTTTGAAGCAGAGTAGAAATCTTTTGCGTTTGACCGTTAATACGGCAGCTCTTGACATGCGTACCCACGTCGGAGTGCACCTGATAGGCAAAGTCAATCGGGGAGCTGTCTTGGGGCAACGAAATAATGCGACCCTTCGGCGTAAAGACGTAAATACGATCGGGGAAGAGGTCAGCTTTAATGTTTTCGTAGAATTCGCTTGTACTCGAAGACTTCGATTGCAAGTCAAGAAGCGATTGCAACCAAGCGCGCGTCAACGCTTGAATGTCAGATTCCGAACCGCGGTTGAGCCAGTGGGTCAAAATCCCTTGTTCGGCAATGTCATTCATTTGTTCTGTGCGGATTTGGAATTCCACAGCGGTGCCTTGAGGCCCAATGACGGTGGTGTGCAGGCCTTGATAGCCATTGCTCTTCGGAATGGCAATAAAGTCTTTAAATCGGCCTTGCACGGGCTTATACATTTTGTGCAAAGCGCCAAGCATTCGATAGCAGTCTTCTCTCGTTCCAACAATCACACGGAAGCCATAAAGGTCAAAGACTTCCGAGAAAGAGAGCTGCTTGATGCGCATTTGCTGATAAATACCGTAGCACGTCTTTTCACGCCCGAGAACGCGACCACGAATCGTGGACTTCACGAGCATTTCTTTGGTGTCATTGAGAATGCGTTCCAAGGCCGGACGGCGATTTTTTCGAGCGCTTACAAGGGCGTGATAGAGCACTTCATAGCGACGCGGATAGTAGTTTTGAAGGCACAATTCTTGCATTTCACGAAACGCATGATTGATGCCCAAGTGGTGGGCCATCGGCACGTAAATATCAAGCGTTTCTTTGGCGATACGGCGACGCTTTTCAGGGCGCATGACGCCAAGGGTGCGAAGGTTATGCAAACGGTCGGCGAGTTTAACCAAAATCACGCGAACGTCTTTACTCATGGCCAAAAGCATCTTTTTGAAGCTTTCGGCTTGTGCCACTTCATTGCTCGAAAATTTAAGTTTGTCGAGCTTGGAGACCCCGTCAACAATATCTGCAGTCACCGTGCCAAACGTTTTGGCCATTTCGATTTTACTCACGCCCGTGTCTTCCAAGACGTCATGCATGAGGCCGGCTTGAATGGTCGGACAGTCAAGATGCCACTCGGCCAAAATGCTCGCAACAGCGATGGGGTGAGTAATGTACGGCTCGCCCGATTTTCTCACTTGACCCAAGTGAGCATCGTCAGCATAGCGGTAAGCTGCTCGAATACGTTCAATGTCAGACGGTGACATGTATTTCGAGCAGATATCAATCAAAGAAGCAGCGGTAGCAATAACGGCTTTTTTCGTTTGAGTCGCCATCGGCAACTCGCTCTCTTCTTCACCGGGACGAGGCACAGGGGCGGGCTTGTCGCCACCCAAAATGGATTGTCGAATGGTGGCGAGGATATCGGTAGAGTCGGTTTGAAAGTATTTTGGAACCATAAAAAGCCTTACGCCAGAGAAAAGAGAGTGCTATGCGAGAGAACAAAAAAGCGAAGACAGACACAACGGTCTCGCTTCGCTTTTTGAGTGCCCGATTAGGACACGCGCTTGAGCATTTCTTCCTTTTCGATGGCGCCCGCGGCAATTTCACGCAAGGAAAGAACCGTGGGTTTGTCCTTGGCATCGATGCGAGCAACGGCACCAGAGGACAATTGGCGAGCGCGCATAGCAGCGGCTAAAACCAATTCAAAGCGATTAGGAATCTTTTTCAAGCAGTCTTCAACAGTAACACGTGCCATTTTTTATTTCTTTAAAAGTAAGTAAAAATTCATTTCACTTTAGGACACTGTCTTAATGACAGGGAATCCCAAGGTGCTTAAACGTTTCATGTTCACGAGCAACCTGCGTCTTGAAGGTCAAACGTGAAGCGCGAACGATCGCAATCAAATCTTGAGTTGCGCGTTCAAAATTATCGTTAATTATAACGTAGTCGAACTCACAAGCATGCACCATTTCTGCGCCGGCTCCAGCCAAACGTCGAGCGATGACCTCATCACTGTCGGTTGCTCGGTTATTTAACCGATGGCGAAGTGCATCAATGGAAGGCGGCAAAATGAAAATACCGACCACTTCGGGGAATAAACGCTTGACTTGTAAGGCGCCTTGCCAATCAATTTCCAATAACACGTCGTTGCCGATGGCTAATTGCTCGTCGATCCACTTCTTACTCGTGCCGTAGTAGTTGCCGTGAACGTAAGCCCATTCCAAGAAAGCATCTTCTTCTTTCATGGCTTCAAAGTCTTCGATCGAGACAAAGTGATAGGCAACGCCATCGACTTCACCCAGGCGAGGTGCACGCGTGGTGTGCGAAATGGAAAGATGAACATCAGGGTCGGCTGCCAAGAGTTGGGCCACTAAGGATGATTTACCGGCACCGGAAGGTGCAGTGACCAAAAACAAGCGACCGGCTTGCGTGTTAGACATAATGTTTCCCCCACAAAGTAATTCTTAAATTTTAAAACAATACGAGATTCTGGGCTAGATGCTCTTCTGAGCAAAAAGACCAATATTGAAGCGCTTTAAAAGTTCGACGGTTTCAAAAACGGGTAACCCCATAATACCCGAGTAAGAACCTTCAATTTTTTCAATGAAAGCACCCGCGAGTCCCTGAATGCCATACCCACCGGCTTTGTCATAGGGGTGAGGCGTATTGATGTAGCCTTCAATTTCCTCTTCTGAGAGCTTTTTAAACCAAACTTTGGAGACGCTTACCATGCCTTCAAGATGCGCTTCATCGGTACCCACAAAGACTGCTGTTCGCACTTCATGGGCGCACCCTGACATTTGCTCTAAAAAGCTTCGCGCCTCATCGCGATCGGCGGGTTTCCCTAAAATTTTCCCGTTAAGAATCACCGTGGTATCGGCCGATAAAACGGGGAGGGGTTCGAGCTTTTCAGCTTTGATTTTGGCAAGCGCAATGAGAGCTTTTTCTCGAGCCGTACGGATGACATAGTCCTCCGGGGCTTCATCGGGAAGTTGTTCTTCATCGCTCGCGAAATTTAATAACGTATGATCGTTGCTGGCAAGAATAATGGGCGTGAAGCCCAATTGCTCTAAGATTTCTTTGCGACGAGGACTTTTGCTCGCTAAATAAAAAGCAGACATATTATGCTCGATGATAAGGGTGGTTTGTGAGGATGCTAAAGGCTCGATAGACCTGTTCCGCAAGCATGACGCGCGCCATGGCATGGGGCAACGTCATCGATGACAAACGCATCATCATAGAGGCTTCTTTCTTCAAATCGGCGTCTAAACCATCGGCACCACCAATGATGAAAGCCACGGAGTCACCCGCATTTCGCCAAGCGGAAATCTTTTTCGAGAAGTCAACGGTCGTAAAGTCGCGGCCACGTTCATCCAAAGCCACCATGATAGAGTGCTCGGGGATGGCAGCACGAATGCGTTCGGCCTCAATTTGCATGATCTTTTCTTTACTTTGACCGGCACGAAGCTCGGGCTTGACCGCTTTGACGCGGACTTGCCAGTCTTTTGGAAAGCGATTCAAATAGTCTTCAATGGCCGTATCGGCCCAGCCCGGTTGTTTAATACCAACAGCAACAATCGTAATCTTCACGTCAATTTCCTTTATGCGAAAAAGGGCGCAAGGTGCGCCCTTTTGACTTCGATCGACAAATTAGTCTTCGACAATCTTGATCGTCTTACCACGAACGGCACGCGGTCGATTGGCAGCGGGCTTATCTTCAGCGGCAGCCTTAGCAGCTTCTTCTGCACGCTTTTCGGATGCCAACTTGATGTTAACCTTCTTGCCACCCCAAACCTCTTCGAGGTTGTAGTACTCACGCATAGCGGGTTGCAAAATATGAACGATGGCTTCGCCACAGTCAACCAAAACCCATTCACCCGTGTCCGTGCCTTCAAGACCTAAAACGTCACCACCGGCTTGCTTGACTTCGTGACTGACGTTGTAGCCCAAAGCACGCGTTTGGCGGTTAGAAGTACCACTGGCGATAATGACTCGTTCGAATTCGCTCGTTAAATGTTTGGTGTTGTAGACAACAATGTCTTGAGCCTTCACATCTTCTAAAGCATCAACGATCACACGTTGTAATTTACGAATATCCATAAAAATCTCATCTAGGGAAAAGAGGCCAAATCGTTGCCTCTAGAAAAATTTTAACAGCCTTTCAGTCATTCGAAAATCATTGATCATGATTTTTCAAAAAATTAATAACCGAAGCTGGCATCAAGTCTTTCAATTTCAGTGTTGAAGGACCTTGTTGACGAACACACTCTCGAATCTCTGAGCTTGAAATCGGCACCTCAGGCATTGAAATAAACTCAACGCAACCTGGGTTGTCTTTGACAAATTGTGCAACCGATTCAGTTGTTTGCTCCAGACTGGCATTTCGCGAGAAAACCGCTACTCTACAGCACTTGAGAATACCTTGCCAATTTTTCCAAGTATGAAAGTTTGCCCATTGATCGGACCCAATCAAATAGAAAATTTCATCCTTGGGATAACGGTGAATAAAAGTCTCTAACGTGTCAATGGAGTATGAAGGCGTTTGAGCTTCAATTTCCAAACGATCTACGCTCATTTTGGGTTCATTGGCAATTGCCGCCTCAATCATTTGCGCACGAACAAAACCGTCCGTGATTTCTTGTCCGCTTTTTTGCCAAGGAAGGGCCGGTATCCAAATCAAACGATCAAGACAAAGGGCATCAATCGCGTGATGGGCTAGCGCCATATGACCGTTGTGAACAGGATCGAAAGTGCCGCCAAAAAGACCGATTTTCATAAGGAGGTTAAATAAAAAGCGGAAAAAGCGAAGTGGCCTTTTCCGCTTCTCTTTAATCGATAAAGTTACTTCATTGCGCGGTAGCCAATATCAGAGCGATATTGCATACCGTCAAAATGAACTTGCTTGACGCCTTCGTAAGCCTTATGTGCGGCAGCACGAATATCATCGCCCAAGCCCACTACGCAAAGCACGCGGCCGCCGGAGACAACGGTCTTGCCGGCAACAGCCTTGGTGCCGGCATGAAACACCATCAAGTCAGCCGTATTGGCGGGCAATGAGGTGATTTCAGCACCCTTTTCGGGGCTTTCCGGATAACCCTTGGCTGCGCACACGACGCCCAAAGCAAAGCGAGGATCCCATTGAACCGTCACTTCGTTGAGTTTGCCGTCGATCGCAGCTTGCACCAAGTCCACTAAAGAGGATTGCAAACGGCTCATGATCGGTTGCGTTTCCGGGTCACCCATGCGGCAGTTAAATTCCACGGTCTTAGCGGTCAACGTACCGTCCTTGTCATGACCGATCATCAAACCGGCATACAAGAAACCGGTAAAGGGCGTGCCGTCTTTGGCCATGCCTTCAACGGTCGGTAAAATGATCGTGCGCATAACGAGATCGTGCACTTCTTGCGTGACCACCGGAGCCGGAGAGTAAGCACCCATACCACCCGTGTTCGGGCCCATGTCCTTATCAAGCAAGCGCTTGTGGTCTTGGCTAGAAGCCATGGGAATCACGTGTTCACCGTCAACCATGACGATAAAGCTCGCTTCTTCGCCTTCTAAGAAGTCTTCAATCACGACGCGAGCACCAGCAGAACCAAACTTATTGCCTTCGAGCATCATGTCGATAGCGTCATGAGCGTCTTGCAAATTCATGGCAACAATCACGCCTTTACCGGCGGCCAAACCGTCAGCCTTAATGACGATCGGAGCACCCTTACGGTCAACGTAAGCGTGGGCTTCTTGAGCATCGCTAAAGGTTTCGTAATCCGCCGTGGGCACACCGTGGCGCTTCATGAAAGCCTTGGCAAAGTCCTTAGAACTTTCCAATTGAGCGGCAGCCTTCGTCGGTCCAAAGATCGGTAAATTTTGACTACGGAAGTAGTCAACGATGCCACCCGCCAACGGGGCTTCGGGACCGACCAATGTAAAGGCCACGTCATTGGCACGAACAAAATCGGCCAACTTTTCAAAGTCGCTTTCGGCAACGTTTTGAAGTTTGTCGCAAAGAGCGGTACCGGCATTGCCGGGAGCCACAAAAACGGTTTCAACACGTTCGTCTTGTGACAAACGCCATGCGAGCGTATGTTCGCGGCCGCCAGAGCCAATTACGAGAAGTTTCATTGTGCAAGTCCCAAAGATAATTTAATTATTCAAAAGAAGCGGTCGTATAGACTTGTTGAACGTCATCCAAGTCTTCCAAAGCGTCGATCAAACGTTGCATACGTTCGGCATCTTCACCTTGCAATTCGGTTTCGTTCAAAGCCTTCATCGTGACTTCGGCCATTTCTGGCGTCATGCCGGCAGCTTCAAAAGCGTTGTTAACGTCTTCGAAAGCGCTCGGTGCGCAAACAACTTCAATACCGCCATCTTCGTCGGTGATCACGTCATCGGCACCGGCTTCCAAAGCAACGTTCATCACGTCGTCTTCGGTGTACTTGCCCGGAGCAAAGAAGAATTGACCACAGTGCGTAAACATGAAAGCCACGCAGCCGTCGGTACCTAAGTTACCGCCGTGCTTACTCAAGATGTGACGAACGTCAGCCACCGTACGCGTACGGTTATCCGTTGCCGTATCGATGATCACGGCAGCGCCACCCACGCCATAGCCTTCATAACGAATTTCTTCAAAGTTCGCGCCTTCTAATTGACCAGAGCCCTTCAAAATGGCGTTTTTGATCGTGTCCTTCGGAACGTTAGCGCCACGAGCCTTCAATAAAGCCAAGCGCAAACGGGAGTTGGAATCGGGGTCGGCACCGTTGCGAGCAGCAACAATGATTTCACGAACGATCTTCGTCCAGAGGTTAGAGCGCTTAGCGTCTTGACGGCCCTTACGGTGTTGAATATTGGCCCACTTGGAATGCCCAGCCATGAAAATATCCTTTCAAAAATTTCGAAATTTGGAATGTGTTTCTTGCTCAATCACAAGAAAACTAAAAAGTTAACTTATTAATTTTACATGGCTTTGAAGGGCTTGTCTTTACAGATGTTTGAAGGTTCATCACACTTTAGCGTGAAAGTTGTAAAACCCAAGCAAAAAGTGGTAACA
>CAJLGW010000072.1 GCA_905206345.1 uncultured Sutterella sp.
TAACCCGTTTGAATTTTAAAATTTAACCCTTGACAAACGGGAGTGATCCATAGATGCAAACAGGAGCAACGGGATCGGATTCTCGAGGATGCCGGTTGGGAGAATGTGATTTCGGAACAAGACGGGATCGTGCTGTGCCGATATAAAACCCTGGCCATGAAAAAGCCTCTGTATGAGACCAGGGTCAATCCGGAAACCGGTCGCAAATCGCAGTCACACAAAGCCGGGGAAGAGATGGATGTGCGTTGGATCGTTTCTTACTCGCAAGCACGAGCCAACAAAGATCTGGCTGATCTTGAACGCAGCATTGAAAAGGCTCAAAGGGCTTTGGATCAGAAGACATCATTGACAAGCAGTCGAGGATACAAATCCTTGATTGTGACCCCGAAAGGCAAGGGCCAGCCCAGACTGAATCAAGACAAAATTGATGATGCCCGTCGATGGGCAGGGTATTACGCCGTATGCACTAATCTGGAAACGAAGACGCCATCAGAAATCATGGGAATTTACCGGCATCTTTGGCAGATTGAAGACTGTTTCCGTGTGAGCAAGACAACGTTGGAAGCACGTCCTTGCTTTGTTTGGACCAAGGAGCATATCGAAGGCCACTTCATGAGTTGCTTCATCAGTTTGGTCATTGAAAAGTATCTTCGACATGTGCTCAAGAGCAAGTTTCAAGAGATCACCAATGACGAAATCAACACAGCACTGCGTACTGCTTTGCTGGCCTATAACAACGGGAATCCTCAGGTGCCGATGTATCTGCGTTTGTATTCCAGCGAAAGCCGCTTTGACGACATGCTGCACACCTTTGGACTGGAGCCTCCTTGCCGTTACGAAACGCCCGTGAGTCTGCGCAAGAAGCTTAGGCTGAAGACCGTCTACGCAGGAAAGCCTAAAGCTTAGTGCTACGCAAAATGAGAAATCGAGTAGGGGGAGATTTACATCTCGCCCCTCTCACACCGCAATTACAGGCATGCCGTTCGGCACCTGGCGGTTCCTAACCTTCCTAGGGACTCCACTGACGTGCAGTCCCTAGCCATGTCCAACCCAACATTTGCAGTACGTCATTCTTTAATGATCGTGTTAATACCCACGACCCTGATACACGCCAGTAGCTCTTAGACGAGTTTCCCCACTCGTAAGCTCTTTGTCGTTCTATACCCAGTGCAATGGGTATCTGAAAAGTGGACCTCCAGGAATCATTTAGGAGAAAATGATGTCCAAGGAGGAAATCATTGTGACTCGTGTCCGTCGTCAATTCACTGTTGAGTTCAAACGTAATGCTGTTAGCCTTGTCTTAGACGAGCATCGCACTGTCAGCTAGACCACAGCACATTTTTAGCACACTAATCGCAAAAAGTTGGCACGGCAAACGCAGACCTCGGCACACCTCTGCTTAATCAAAATCGCAAATCCTGGCACATTAAACGCAGAAAAGCGGCACGACTGTTGCAAAGTAAGTTCCCTATGATCAAAAAACGTAGGCAATAAAAAGGCGCCCGAAGGCGCCAACGCATGTCAGAGAAGACTTTTACCGATCGTAATTCCACGGTAGCCACTTGCTAAAGTCGAAGCTCTCAATCGGTCCCTCGAAATCCCATCGCATAATCTTCTTTTGAGGATTCTTGCCATCTAACAATTCTCGTTCCCAATTACGTTCGTAGCAGTGCTTAAACAGCGCGCGTCCATAATCCTGCAACCACTGCACCGGATCTTCGATGCCATTTACTTTGGCGGTTTCAAAGACCGAATAAATCGCGCACAAACTTTCTATTCCCTCAATTGATTGAGAGAACTCCGCATTCTTCCTGATCAGCGTCAATGGACGGATCGCTCTTTCCACATAATTGGTATCACACGGCACCCGTACGTCAGTCAAGAAATACCTCAATGCGTCTCGTTGATTCATGTAGTACATGACCACTCCCGCATAAGGACTTTCTTTCGATTTTTGGTATCTCGTTCCTTTGATTACCGTGTACTCTCCCGCTAAAGCTGTCATCACCTTATCAATGCCATCCATTAAGGGTTTGACCTTTTCTCGTCTGAGTTTTACGCGTCGGGCTAAGTAATCCGGCTGACTTTCTTGTTCTTTGCGTTGAGCTTCATTTTCAAAATGCATGATCAACTTCAAGCTCTGCAACACTGTCAGTAGCATCTTTTGTGTGTGATCAGCATTTTGCATAAACATTTCGAGTTCGTCATCACTTAATGCATCGCACTCTCTGCCCAATTTTTCCCAATTGATCGCTTCACACACTTCACGACGGAGATGAGTCAAACAGGATTGATGACCTGCCTCCGGAAACTGTTGAGCAATGACTGTTCGATAAGCTGCATAGCCATCCGTCACCAATACCTGCGGATTAAGCTTGAGTTCCTTGATCACCTCTTTGATGCATTCGGCACTTCGACTTCTCATATAACGGTACGACACGAACTGTTGAGGCGAGTCTTCAGGGTTGGCTAACGCTAAAACGTAGCTTTGTTTCGCAAGCTTTTCCACCTTCTTGGCCACGCCCTTACCTTGCGATTGCAAACAATCGTAGGTTGTTTCGTCAGAGATCAGAACTTCGGGTGATCCAATGGCATTCATCATGGCCTGCATCAATGGATTCAGATAGAGCTTGACCCATTGATTACGAAGTCGTAACAATGTGTCCTTACCTAATCGCATCGGCTCCATGAACAGCTTTTCGCAACGATGCATCGGTACGCTGTTATGCAACAGATGAGCCATGTTAATGAGCGTAGCTTGCGAAACGGTTTGATTGGGTAACACCGGTACCGGTGCGTCTTGGGCCATCTGAGCGTGTACCTTGCCACAACGCGGACACTGCGATAACTCGATACCGATGTGGATCTCTTCGAGCATGTCTTGGAGTTTCATCGACAAAGCTTTACATTCTTCACCATGTACAGCCAGGTCAATGACTCTTGCACCACACTCACAGTGGAGTTGCTTTTGAGCCATAACATTGTGTTTTTGAAGCAGTGTTGCTTTACTGAGTTGACGGTTTTTCAGTAATCGCACCATCGCTTCGGGTTGTGGCAGGTTCTTACTTTCTTGGTCACAAAGTTCAGCTAAGGCTTTAGCCGCCTCCATGCATTCGTTTTGACTTTGGAGGTTTTTAAGCACCGTGACCGAACTCTTGAGGGCACGTCGGAGACCACTTTTGATGTTGTGCATTTGCATTTGATTTTGTTGCATCATCTGCGCGATCTGCTCTGTTTCTTCAACTTCTTTGGCCGTAGGCTTAAGGCTCTCATTGCCTTTGCGCACAAGCGTTCGTAAAAAGCGATTGTTTTGGACTTGTTCAATCGCCTTGTCGTGGCACTTAACGAGCTGTACCTCGCATTGGTCATTGATGGTATATTCACTGCCCAATAGAGTTTGCAGATCCACACCCAACTTGAGAAGTTCTTTCTTGGTGGTAGCAAAAGCAAACGTCAAAACCTTTTTGTCCTCGGTTAATTGAGTAACCTCTCCCTGTTGCTTTTTAAGCCGTCCACTTTGGGCTTCGATTTTCTCCTGCTTAGCACGCAATTGCTCGCGCTGAGCTTCGACAAGTGAGAGAAGCTCTTCGTAAGTAGGTTGTTGCGCATTAGCGGACATGTTTCGAACTCTTCAAAAACGATATTTTGAGTCATTTTACAAGAGCCCAAACAATAAGTAAACCATTGATAAATAAGAATAAAAATGAAATTGGGGGCTGGGTGACTTTTTAAGCTTCGGAGTCAAAAATCACGAGAAGTCCGTCTTGCAGGGCCTGTAAATAGCCCTGGTAACGGATCTTAACCATTTGATTATCAAAGAGAAAATATGAGAAATGTGGACTTTAGGAAGCGTGTATTTTTATTGATTCGAATCAAAAGATTGTCAGTTTTTCAGCAAGGATTGTCGTTTGACCTGAATGGCCTCGCCATCCAAATAGCTTAACCGTCAGAGGTTCTGTTGCCACACCTTTGGCGCGGGTGAGCAACTGTTGAAATCGCCCTTGGTGCAATTTACGCGTTAGCAAAACCGTGCCTTTGGCATCGGCAAAGATGACTTTTACCATAGCTCGAGATTTATTGGCAAAGACAACACAGTCTTGACCTCGAGTGACATCAATATTCAAGAACTGTTGGCTGATGGTCGATAACTTTAAAAAACCACTGCGCATATCTACCGGACACAATACCAAAATGACTTTGCGATTAGCGAGTGTGAACTTCATAGCTTCAAACCTCGAATCAGACGAATGGCGAACAACTCAGCATTATCAACGCAAAGCCTTAGATTTACTCCGGGTGCCAACTCAAGGGTTACAACTTCAGCGGGGGCGCTCAGGTGCTCTGTTGTTTGAGGTTCGAGAATTTATAGGTTTTGAAGATCCGACGGAGTAATCGTTTTAACCTCAACTTGCGATGGGTTCTCTCATCGGTATGAAGCTGTTGTCGCATTTGCGAGAGTTTACGATAAAAAGAGCTACGTGAAATCTGCCGACTGCCAGTGAACTTGGGTAATTCAGTTTCAAAAAACTGTTTAGCAGTAAGATTTTTAGGGCGGTTGGTATACGCAATCGCTATGGAAAGCCAATCAATTTTGATTCTGGTCATAGGTCACCTTACGAAATAAACGTGTTGACCTATTGTGAATAAAAATATTTTTCTACATCAGCGACCATAGGGAACTTACCTCATTGCAGTGTTCGTATAGAACGAGATGTAAGGCTCAATAATAAAGTGATTTTAGGCTTGGATTTAAGGCCTCACGAAAACAGTGAGGCCTTTCATTGATTATCATTTCTTGAACATATCATCGATTTTCCCACTCAAGATTGGTTAAATCGTCGTTCTTTTCCAAAGGTTTTTAAGATTTTCCAAAATGTTCTTTGAAATAAGGGGAGATTGTTTTTTATTGACTTAGAATAAGTATGCGTCAACACTCCATTGTAGTGCCGTTTATACTCCAAGTTTCCACCTGACAAATAAAAAACTTTCTTATGATTTTTTATCAAATCATTGATAATCTGATAATAGAGAATCATTCCAACAGAGTATTTTGAGTAATTTTGATTTGAAGAAAAATTTTCAAAATAAACGTTCCCGGACGGTAAATCACAAATGAAACCAATCGCTAAAATTTCCTCCTCTTCACTATTCTGATGTTTGAGCTTCAGAGTATAACAGTCAGTTATCCCGAAAGTGCTCAAAAAGCTTTGAGGGCTTCCTTCAAATCTAAAATTGTGGGACTTATTTTTCCAGTCCAAATATGTTTGCACATAAATATATTGGAAGGATGCATCAGAAGTGGAGTGTCTTTCAGTTAGTAATATGCAGTTTCTCTCTGTCTGTAACTTTTTTGGATAATATTTCGTGTTATACCGAACTCTTTTTGATAATTTGCTATCAAACTCTTCTATACTTGGGGGCAAGGCTATATGCCAATACGGATATTTCTCAACCCCAGGAATTGGGGTGTAGCTATGTTTGACCTCTATAGAATCTAGGAAAGGATATTTTGTAAAGATATACGCAAATAATTCCTCAAGTAACGAGTACGGCAATTTTCTGAGATAAAGACCTACCTTTGCTACAGATTTTTCCAATTTTACAGGCACATAGTAAGTATCAATCAAAAGTAATAGGAAATCACTACCATATAATATATCGAACCTATTGTGAATGATATCTATCTCAAGATTTTTGGATAGAACCTCTTCTCGATTTTTCTTTACCTCAATAATTCGCGTCATTTTACCCTTCCCCAACGATTATCTAACCCATTCTCTAAATAAATATGTACAGGTTCGACTCTAAAAGCCTCAGCATGTGTGCTACCGGTAAACAAACCGTAGAAATTATTAAGTGAAATCACTCTGCTGAGGAGACTTAAGGGATCTTGGCTCCTCGAACTATACAACTTTAATGCCTCTCTCTTATTAAGAATCACAGAAGAAATATCTTCAAAGTAGTTAGGATTGGTTACTGTTCCCCATACACCATAAAAAACAATTTTCAAATTACATTTATGATTACTATCGAGTAATAATTTAGGGAGTAAAAAGTGGGTTATGAATTGATGTTCCCTGTGCCCATCATTTCGATCAGGAACAAAAATCAAGTCATATTTAGAAAAATCAATTGTTTTCTTATAAGTGTCCAAATTTGACATCATTTGGTCAAAGTGAGGAATATCACCATAAATTTTCCAAATTTTTCTTGAGTTTACACCTAGATAATCCATACAATCATTAAATTCTTTGATTCTTATATCCGCGATGGACTCGAAAGAAAGGTGATCGCTAGCTCGTTTGAAACCGGAAGAGTTTAAGCAGTAGCAATCTATATTTTTGGGGTATTTAGCCATTACACCCCCCAAACCGATAGCTTCATCATCAGGATGAGGAGCGATCACTAAAGCTTTGGTATTTTTTTGAATAAGAGTATCTTTCCTCGCAAATTCCTCTACAAGACTATCTGTTAGCTTCAAATAACTCCCACAAATATCCGCTAAGGAATTCCTAATATTCTTTCTTGCTGCACGGCGTAACTTTCTAAAGGGAATAAGGGATGTAAGCAATTTAATTAGCATTTAAGCACCTTCCTTAACAAATTAGACAAAGCAACATCTTGTTTCAAAAACTCTTTTTCAGTCATCTTTCGAAAGTGTTCAGGTGTCCAAGAATTATGTAACAATAAAATTCCTGCAGACTGATTAAAAACCTTTTTCCAATCAGTATTGTTGCTGAAGTAGAACTTCGTATAGGCTGCTATTGTGTCGATCTGATTAAAAACAACTCTTTCAGGTAGAGCAAACAGAGCATCCGCATCTAAAACATTAAGCTCATTGAGGTTCATTGTTTTAGACAATGGATCAATGATTGAATTGACACAGTAATCCCAGTTCTCAGCTTTTTTCCAATCCGTTCGGTGTAATTTTCGTAAAAGCCAATTGTTTTTTAGTTTTTTATATTTTCTTATCCTGTCAGGTAATTCCTCATACCATTTTTGAATAAAAGCCGTATATGGCTTTGATGCGTATATAAACGCACCATAGAGAGCACCATCGGTTTTTGGTCTGCCAATCATAACGACATTGGAGTCTTTGCAATAGCAGTCGAAAAATTCAGGTTTTATAATAATTGTGTCAGTATCTAACCAAATACCTCCATGTTTGCGTAAAACTGCAGCTCTAATGGCGTCAGATTGTTTCGCCAAACTCATTTCCTTAAACAAAATTTCATTGTAGGTATCAGAGTCTAAATACGTTCTTAAATTTGAGTAATCCAAGATAACAATCTCTGATTCCGGTAGATTCACTTTCCAGGTCTTCATACATAGACTGATATAGCCAGGAATTGATGACCTAGGCTCCCAAAATGTGAAGATTTTCATAAATTACTCCGCTAAATACATTTCTAATGATTCTTGCAGTTTATTTTGGATGGCAAGAACCTCCTCAAAACTGACGTTGTAATTTTGGTCAACTTTCTTTAAATCATTCATAATCCTGCAAAGATCATTGCTCTCCAGCACTAACCTCTGTCCGGATTTGAATACCGAGTAATAATCCATATATTTAAAATCACCTCCAACGATTTGATTTGACAAAATCATACGAGCATTTGGGATATTCAAAGAATCTGCAACAATCAATCCATGCAACGAGCTAGAAACAATCCGATTGCATTTTGCAATTTCCGTTATTACATTTTCTGGTGAGTTCTGCACGTCTATGATATTGACGTCATTATTGCCTCGAAATACATCTAGTATCTTTAAGTCTTTGTCAACATAATGAGGAATAACACCTAGAGAATACTCTTTTTGGACGTCCGAACAGTCATAAATTAAGTTTGATAATAATCCCGGATCTCCTAGTGAATTGCTTAGAAATTGTATTCCACCTCTCTGACTTTGATTCTTCAATATCGAGAGTGTCAATTTTCCGCGCAAAGCATAGATATTTAACTTTCGAGTTAAAACTGGCTTTGTGATAGGAGAAATAAGACCGCTTCCCCAGACGTTCACTGTTTCATGTAAAAAACGGAGTCCAGACATTGTCAAAAGACTTCGCCGAGATGACCATAGCAATTGGAGGATGCTTCCTACGAACATTGCATTGCATTCTTTATGGCTGACATACTGAACTTGTTTATTTCGTTGAGAAAGATACTTCTCCGCAAGAAGAACGTTTAACAAATCCCCAAAATTTAAGACATCGTCAAAAATAAATAATTTAACCGACTTTGTTGACATAACGCATCCTTTGACTTTAGGGGACTTCTAAAAATTAGAAAGGCATAAAAAGAGAATGGATTCAATTGGTTATAATTGAAATTAGCACAAATCAACTACCAAAAGAATCCATATGGCTACATTCTACCAAACTCCGAGTCAACAAATTGACGTTTTTGCTGATTTATCGTTTAACGAAGCGATTTCTCAACTCGGCGATCCCTTGCAACACCTTGAAAAGAGT
>CAJLGW010000073.1 GCA_905206345.1 uncultured Sutterella sp.
AAAAGGAGCATTACAAACTCTGACTATTGTCAGGGTTTTTGTAACACCCCCTTTTGGAATTTGGTGCGGCCGATGAGAGTCGAACTCATATGGATTGCTCCGCCACCCCCTCAAGATGGTGCGTCTACCAATTTCGCCACGGCCGCAGATTGTTTTTCTGACCTACCAGAATCACGGCAAATCAGAGAAACGTATTTTAGCGCGGAATTTGGCTCGTTTGGGAATTTTCTGTCGGATTCTTTTGATTTGCGTCAATGTTTTGCGTAGTTTCCGTGCTCAAAACACCGCTAGCAGGAGCTTGCTTGGTGAAGGCACCGGAACCCAACGTCAAAGCGATGGTAGAAACAAAGAACAACGTTGCAGCAATAGCCGTAGAACGAGACAAGAAGTTAGCAGAACCAGATGCACCGAAAATGGAGCCAGAAGCACCGCTACCGAAAGCAGCACCGAGGTCGGCACCCTTACCATGTTGCAACAAAACCAAAATGATCACGGCAATCGCGGAGACGATTTGAACCACGATAGCGATAGAGATCAACAACGACATTTTATTTGCTTTCCTTTAGTTAACAACTTAAGCAGCTTGCACACATTGGCAAATTGCTAAAAAATCTTCCGCTTTCAACGAAGCACCACCGACGAGTGCGCCGTCAATATCTTTTTGTGCGAAAAGCTCTGCGGCATTTTTGGCTTTAACACTGCCACCGTAGAGGATTCGAACGCGTTGGCTGGCATCTTCATCGACTTGAGCCAAAGCGGCACGCAAAGCTTCGTGAACTTGTTGAGCATCTTCAGCAGAAGCGCTCTTACCGGTACCGATGGCCCAAACAGGTTCGTAGGCTAAGGCACCAGCAACCAACGGCATAATACCGACGGTATCTAACACGGCTTTTAATTGTGCGGTCACCACTTCAATGGTTTGACCTGCTTCTCTTTGTTCGAGTGTTTCGCCAACACAGACAATGGGCATCACACCGTGCATAAAAGCAAGGCGAGTCTTGTTGGCAACCGTTTCATCCGTTTCGCCAAAAAGCGTACGACGTTCAGAGTGACCCAAAATGACGAGATCACACCCGATGTCCGCTAACATTTCTGCCGAGACTTCACCGGTGTAAGCACCACTTTCATACTCAGCGCAGTTTTCTGCCCCAACCATAACGGCACTTTTTGCAAAGCCATCAACAAGTTGCGGTAAATAAACGCTAGGAGCACAAACGGCGACATCACAAGCCAAGCGAGTGCCTCCCATGGACGGTAAAGCTTCTTCAATCCATTGATTATTGGTTCGAAGACTCCCGTTCATTTTCCAGTTTGCCACGACAAAAGGCTTACGATTCACGGTACGATTCCTCAAAAATAAAGAGAAAGTGCATCATTTTATCGGAAAAACTCCCATAAAACAACGTCTTAATTTCCTCTAGGTCTATCAATCTTGACTTAAGGCTGTGTTTCAATTTGTTCAATGACCAATTGAATGCTTTTGCGTCCCATCCATTCATTAATTTCCGGTCGATACGCAAGTCGAGCCCGAGAGGGGATTCCCGCCGCTCTTCGGAAGAAAATCCCCGTATAGCGAACACCATCCATTTCCAAAAGAAGTTTCAGATGTCCGCCTTTTAACAGTGTCTGATTAATAACTTTAAACTCATTGGCAAAAAGAGGAGGTAAAAAACCTTGTCCCCAGATTTGCTCATTGATATTTTCAATCAAGTCTAAATTAATTTCGTGCGGAGCAAGCGGTCCATCAACATAAACAACCCGTTCGAATGCTTCTTGATCGGTCATCTCCGTGACGACCTGTTCAAATACATCGTTAAATTCTTCTAAACGAGTCGCATCAATGGTAAGACCTGCCGCCATGGCGTGTCCGCCAAACTTTTTGATGAGACCTGGAGCTCGTTTGGTTACGATGTCAAGCATATCTCGTAAATGAACGCCTTCAATCGAACGGCCAGAACCTTTGAGTTCACCCTCACCGGCATCGGCAAATGCAATCGTCGGTCGATGCTTACTGTCTTTAATGCGGCTAGCGACAAGTCCCACAATTCCTTGATGCCACGTGGGTTCAAAAAGCGTTAACGTATGGCGCTTAGAAACATCGATTTGATTGAGAAGCAAAGCAGCGTCCCATTGCATATCTTGCTCTAATTCACGACGCTCGCGATTAAAGTTTTCGAGTTTCTGAGCATAATCGTGCGCCACTTTTTCATCGTCACTAATTAAGCATTCAATACCCGCCGTCATCAAATCAAGTCGACCGGCAGCGTTAATGCGTGGCGCAATCACGAAGCCAAAATCTTTCACTTTGGCACAAACGCTTGAGCGCCCCGCCACTTCAAATAAGGCCTTAATCCCGGGATGGGTTCTGCCTGTACGAATTTTGGCCAAACCTTGTTGTACGAAAATGCGATTGTTGTGGTCTAACTTGACGACGTCTGCGACAGTTCCTAAGGCAACCAAGTCCACTAATCTATCGAGGCGCGGTTGCGTTTGTGCATCAAAGTGACCGCGTTTTCTCATTTCGGCCCGAAGCGCCAATAAGACATAGAACATCACGCCGACACCGGCCAAATTTTTGCTCGGAAAGTCGCAGTGAGGCGCATTCGGATTGACGATACAGTCTGCGTCAGGCAACTCTTTGCCCGGCAAGTGGTGATCGGTGATGATGACACCGATGCCTAATTCACGAGCGCGTTTTACACCTTCAATACTGGCAATGCCGTTATCAACCGTAACGATGAGTTTTGGTTTTTTCTCATGGGCTAAATCTACAATGGCCGGCGTCAGACCGTACCCATAAACGAATCGATCGGGTACTAAATAGTCCACTTCGGCCCCCATTGATCTTAGACCACGAACGGCTACGGCGCAGGCCGTTGCGCCATCGCAGTCAAAGTCGGCGACCACCATAATTTTCTTATGGGTTTCAATTGCATCGGCCAATATGGTGGCAGCATCGTTTGTTCCCATTAAGGTGTTGGGAGGTAACATACCTTTCCAATCACCTTTTAAATCTTGACAGGTTTCGATGCCACGGGCTGCAAGCACGCGAGCCAAAGCGGGAGAAAAACCCTCATCGACTAAATTCTGAGCAATGGGGCAGGCATAATCACGGACAATAAATTGGGTCATGATGCTTGCTCACTCAAAAGGGTGTTAAGGTCTAAGGGCTTTTTCTTTTTGAATCGGGCAAGTAACCCTTTGGCTACGCCCAAATCCACACTGATGGTATGCGTGTCAAGGGCACCGCTAGCGACAATGACCAACTTTTGACAACGTCGTTTTTGAGCCAGTTTTGTTAAGTGCTCCAATTGGTTTAAAACGTTCGGAAGTTCATTTTTCCACCGTTCCCAATCTTGAGCACGATAAGCATCATAAAGCCCGTCAAGTACGGCTAATAAGTCGCCTTCGGGGCAGTCTGGCCATTCATTCTTAACAGGTGTTGTTCTGAAATTGAGTAAGCCTGCGTTTTGAGCCCATCCCCAAACAAAGGAGTCATTACTCATAACACCTCGAAGCGTTGATGCCTTAAAGAGGTGACGACGAGAGCCACCATCGGGCCAAAAACCATCAATCGTGTCTTCGCCTTTCTCGCGGCGCAATTGGTTAACGGAACTCTCTTTGAGAATGTGCGCTAATTGTTGACGCAATTGGATAAAGTCTTCAATGCCCTCGCCATCATAGGCATCAGGGGTCAAGGGTTGATGATTTTGAGCGTACCAAGGGCGAACGGCAACATTCCAATCGTCTTTGCGGGTAAGGTACCACCGACCTTCCCACTGTTGGAGTTGAAAGCCGAATTGACGCACGCATGCCAGGACTTTATCGTGAAGCGCATCGCGTTCTTCACCATTGAGGTCTCTTTTAGGAGTGACAGTAACAACTTGACCGTTGTCTTCAATTTCGTGAGTACTCCATAAGCGCCATGTTTGCGTGCTCATGGTGGGGCCGCCATCGGCCTCCCATTCAAAAGCTGCGGTCTCAGGAATACCGGAGGATTTACAAATGACTTGCCAGAGCCAAACAAGATGCGTGGCACCGGAAAGCAGGGGATGCTTAATGAGGGTTTGCTCAAGCACTTCTTCAGCGCCTTCACCCAAATGAAGCAACGTAGAAAAATCAATCGTGTCCACCATCTCGGCGAGTTTGCCATTGGGCAATCTCAAGCCGGGAATCAAAAAATAAACTGCACTCATCAAAAATCTCAATACCAATGAATTTCAGACAATACATTGATATTTTCTCACTCGTTAAAACTGTCAAACATTATAGCAATTGCACCTCTTAGACCGAACCAATACAAACACAATTTTGCTTCGCCAGCACGATGAGAAGCGAGTACACTTTCGCTTCTATGAGAGGAAAGAAGATGTTAAGAGAAACACAAAAAATACTTTCAAGTCATGGAACAGGCGATAGCCTCAGTAACCACGCAGCTCAACAAGTTAAAACCAGTGTTTTGGGTTTTGCTGTTGTATTGACGTTGGGCTTTTCTGCCGTTGAATTGGTGGGTGGCTTATTTAGTAACTCCTTGGCTTTGATTGGGGATGCCGGTCATATGGCCACCGACTCCGCTAGCCTTTTATTTGCATTGATTGCCAATTGGATTGCCAGAGAAGGGGCCGACAAACACCACTCTTTTGGTCACGCGCGTATTGAAGTCTTGGCTGCGTTTATTAATGCCTTGACGATGTTGCTTGTTATCGGGTGGATTTGCTACGAAGCTATCGAACGTTTAGCCAATCCGAGTGAAGTCTCGGGCGGAAGCGTGATGATCATTGCCAGCATCGGTTTGATCGTTAATGTTTTAGTGGCTTGGTCTTTGTCTCGCGATAAGAAAAACGTCAACACCCGTGCAGCCTTGGTTCACGTCTTGGGTGACTTGTTGGGTTCTGTTGCGGCTTTAGCTTCTGGTGTAGTGATTTACTTGGGTGGTCCCAGTATTGTTGACCCGATTTTGTCGCTTTTGATCAGTCTCTTATTAATTCATGCCGTTTGGGGAGTGCTCAAGGAAACAACGCCGATTCTGTTAGACGGTGTGCCGGAAGGTGTGGAGTACGAAGATGTTGGTCAAGCGATTTTAGCCATTGACGGTGTGGTGAGCGTGCATGATTTGCATGTCTGGAGCATGAGTCCGGGTTACTCTGCAATTTGTGCTCACGTTCGTATTGAATCGCATCGTTGTTGGCCACTGATTTTGGATGCTATCCGTCATAATGTGAAGGAGCGTTTTGATATTGACCATGTTACGTTGCAGCCAGAGTGGAACTTTGAAGAAAAGCATGAAGGTTGCGGTTGTCAACACGATCAAAAAGAGGAAAAAGACTGTCTTTGTAAGAAGCTTTCGGAAAAAGCTAAACAGGCTCAATAACGCCTATCGAAAATCAAACGAGAACGCCGCAAAATGCGGCGTTTTTCGTAACTAGCCCTTAATGCAAAGTACTTGTTTGAGCGTGTGCTGGATTTCGGTTAAATCTTTTTGATTTTCAATCACGCTTTCAATGGGTTTATAAGCGCCTGGGATTTCATCGAGAACGCCTTTGTCATGACGGCAGATCACGCCACTTGTTTGATCGATGAGATCTTCAAGGCTAAAAGCTTTTCTTGCTTGCGTGCGACTTAATTTGCGACCGGCGCCGTGGGAAGAGCTCATAAAGGACTCGGGGTTACCTAAACCTTTCACTAAGAATGAAGCCGTCCCCATACTTCCCGGAATAATGCCCATTTCGCCTTTTTGAGCACGAATGGCGCCTTTGCGAGTCACCCAAACCGATTCGCCAAAGTGCGTTTCTTTTTCGACGTAATTGTGGTGGCAGTTAATGACTTCGCCTTCTAACGCAATGCCGGGCCAAACATCGGTAAGGGATTTAATGACATCGGCAAGGATTTCTTCTCGATTAACCATGGCATAGCGTTGCGCCCAAGTGGTGGCCAACATGTAGTTATCAAATAGTTCGGTACCTTCTTCAAAACTGGCTAAATTCGAGTCAACGAGTTCTTCTCCTCTAGCGGCAGACTGGACTTTTGCCTTATTGATGAAGTACGAAGCCATCACATTGCCGGGGCCGCGAGACCCCGTGTGAAGCATGATCCAAAGGTTGTCGGATTCATCAAGAGAGAGTTCAATGAAGTGGTTGCCGCCACCCAACGTTCCCAATTCGTTGGTCCAATGACGACGTTGCATATCGTCCAATATGGTCGGTTCTCGCTGAAGGATTTCATCAAGAGCCGGTTGTAACTTACTACAAGCTTCCAAATGTACATTTTTGTCTTTGTGCTGTTGGAACCCCACTGGTGTGCGGCGAAGAATGGAGCGAAAGGCTTCGCGCAGGGTTGCTTCATCGGTATCCGCTTTCTTGAGATTGGTTCGAACCGCCAACATGCCACAACCGATATCAACGCCCACGGCAGCGGGAATAATGGCACCTTTTGTCGCAATGACGCTCCCGATCGTCGCCCCCATGCCAACATGCACGTCAGGCATAGCTGCGACATGGTGAAAGACAAACGGCAACTTCGCCACATTAGTGAGTTGACGAATGGAACCTGCATCAACATCATCGGTCCAAATTTTGACGGGTACGCCACCTTCTACAAGGATTTCTTGTTTGACAGTCATTTTTTTCTCCTAATCTCTAGGATACTCTGCCTGATGATACGTCAGTTTCTGACGGATAAGAAAAAGGCCGCTATTTTTAAAAATAGCAGCCCTGAATGCGAGTGATCAAAAGTCTTACTTATGATACAAACGCGAGGTTTCGTAGCGCGGTTGGCAGCTCACGTTCATCCCTAAGCGTTGCAACAAGCGTTCGTCTTCTTCACTGATAATCACGGTAAAGTGAACTTCAGAACCGCGAAGTTTGGACAATTGTTCTTTAGCCTTTTGTGCTACTTCATTGCGCAGAGCAGAGATCGTTAAAGCCAAGAGCACTTCATCAACATGCAAGCGTGGGTTCTTGTGCAAAAGGTATTGAGTCTTGAGTGCACAAATCGGTTCTAAAACACGAGCAGAAATCAAATCAATGTCGTGATCAATACCGGCTAAAAGCTTCAAGGCATTTAAGAGCATGGCAGAAGCTGCACCCAAAGTGCTCGAGGTTTTACCGGTCACGATACGACCGTCAGGCAACATCATGGCGGCAGCTGGTGCCCCCGTTTGTTCTGCCTTATCCAATGCAACGGCAACGGCGGGGAAAAGTTCCGGCGTCGTTTCGGATTGGTTCATCAAAATCTTCAAGTGACTGATTTCATGATCATTGACCGAACCGCGCATACGCTTTACGCCTGCTGCATAGTAACGACGAAGGATTTCCATGCGGGAGGCGCGACGGCAAGCTTCATCATCAACGATGCAGTTACCGGCCATGTTCACCCCCATATCGGTCGGAGACTTGTAGGGAGAGACGCCTTGAATGCGTTCAAAAATAGCATTTAAAACTGGGAAAATTTCGACGTCACGGTTGTAGTTAACAGCGGTTTTACCGTAGGCCTCCAAGTGGAAGGGGTCGATCATGTTAACGTCGTTTAAATCAGCCGTAGCGGCTTCATAAGCCAAGTTAACAGGGTGCTTTAAGGGCAAATTCCAAATGGGGAACGTTTCAAACTTGGCGTAACCGGCCGTCACTCCGCGCTTATGATCGTGATAGAGCTGACTCAAGCACGTGGCCATCTTGCCACTGCCCGGGCCCGGTGCCGTCACCACGATTAAAGAGTGTGTGGTTTCAATGTATTCGTTTTGTCCTAAGCCTTCTTCGCTGACGATAAAGTCGACGTCAGACGGGTAGCCAGGAATCGGAAAGTGACGATAGTGGGGAACGCCTAAACTTTCTAAGCGTTGTAAAAAAGCTTGAGCTGCTTTTTGGCCTGTAAATTGCGTCAAGACGACGCTACCGACATAAAGGCCCATTTCTCGGAAGGTATCAATGAGACGCAAGACGTCTTCATCATAGGTGATGCCCAAGTCACCACGAACCTTACTGGATTCAATGTCATTTGCATTAATCGTAATGACGATTTCAACATCCTCTTTGAGCTGTTGAAGCATGCGGATTTTGCTGTCGGGTTCAAATCCGGGAAGGACACGAGAGGCGTGGAAATCATCAAAGAGTTTGCCGCCGAATTCGAGGTAAAGTTTGCCACCGAATTGAGCGATTCGTCGACGAATTTGCTCAGATTGCATCGTGAGATATTTGTCATTATCAAAGCCGATCGTCTTCATTTTATTGTCCCTTTCTTTCAAAACAACAATCAATAAGTATAACTAAAAGCTCGATTTGAGATGATTTGAAATGAGTATTTGGTTCATCACACTTTAGCGTGAAAGTTGTAAAACCCAAGCAAAAAGTGGTAA
>CAJLGW010000074.1 GCA_905206345.1 uncultured Sutterella sp.
CTTTTTTTATATGTTTAAAAATTTCATCTGCAAAATTATTTTGGACAGTAGTGGTAGAAATTAATAATAAAAAGAAGAAAGCGACAAGAAGAGTGAAAACTAACGGATTCTGACGAATTATGAGCCATTTGATCGCCTTTTTTGAATCCGATGTGTTATGTTTATAAGTTAGTACTTTTATCTAGTTTGAAGGGCTCAAAATGAAACTCTGTGGCTTTGATGTGGGTTTAGATCAGCCGATTTTCTTGATGGCTGGTCCCTGTGTGATCGAAAGCGAGCAAATGGTGCTCGATATCGCCAAAGAAATGAAGGCCATCTGTGATGACCTCGGTATCCACTATATCTTTAAGGCCAGCTACGATAAAGCCAATCGTACGTCCGGTCATAGCTTCCGCGGTCCCGGCATTGAAGACGGGTTAAAACTCTTGGCCCACGTTCGTGAAACGGTGGGTGTGCCGGTGGTCACCGACGTTCATACGGCCCAAGACGTGCCGATGGTGGCGCAATATGTGGATGTGTTACAAACGCCTGCTTTCTTGTGCCGTCAAACGGACTTTATCCGTGCTTGCGCTCAATCGGGCAAACCCGTCAATATTAAAAAGGGTCAATTCTTGTCGCCGCATGACATGAAAAACGTGATCGAAAAGGCCCGAGAAGCCGCCCGCGAAGTGGGTTTGGATGAAGATATGTTCATGGCCTGCGAGCGTGGCGCAAGTTTTGGTTACGGTAACTTAGTAAGCGACATGCGTTCGTTAGCAATCATGCGTGAAACGGGTGCTCCGGTTGTTTTTGATGCCACGCACTCGGTGCAATTGCCCGGTGGCAACGGTACGAGTTCGGGCGGCTGCCGTGCGCATGTGCCGGTTTTGTCTCGAGCAGCTGTCGGTGTGGGGATTGCCGGACTCTTTATGGAAACGCATCCTAATCCGAGTTGTGCTAAGAGTGACGGTCCCAACATGGTGCCGTTGGCTCGTATGCATGATTTATTGGAAAGTTTGGTGGCGATTGACCGTGTGGTGAAGGCTCGCCCCTTCTTAGAAAACGATTTTTAGTTACAATGGCGGGCAAGGACTGGGGTCTGAACCCGCTTCTATTTTTTGTTTCGCGCATGCTTTTGTGCGTGTCTAATCTTCTTAATTTGGGGAATGAAAAACATGTCTACGATCAATGCCATTATTGCTCGTGAAGTTTTAGATAGCCGCGGCAACCCGACGGTTGAATGCGATGTCTATTTGGATTGCGGTATTTGCGGCCGTGCCGCAGTGCCCTCTGGTGCCTCCACGGGTATTCGCGAAGCACTTGAATTGCGCGATAAAGATGAACGTTATTGCGGCAAAGGCGTGATGACGGCTATCGAAAATGTCCACGCTAAGATTAACCCCGCTTTGATCGGTTTCGATGTGACGCAACAAGCCAGCATCGATATGCAAATGATCGAATTGGACGGTACGGAAAATAAGAACAACTTGGGCGCCAACGCTATGTTGGGTGTTTCCATGGCTTGCGCTCGTGCTGCCGCTCAATTTACCGAACAATCCCTCTATCGCTATTTGGGCGGTATGGGCGCTGTTCAAATGCCGGTTCCGATGATGAACGTCATCAACGGCGGCGCACACGCTAACAACAACTTGGACATCCAAGAATTCATGATCATCCCGTTGGGCGCTCCGAGCTTCCGTGAAGCCGTCCGCTACGGTGCTGAAACGTTCCATGCCTTAAAGAAGATCATCAACTCTCGTGGCATGAGTACGGCCGTGGGTGATGAAGGTGGTTTTGCTCCTAATATCGATAGCCACGAAGAAGCCATCGAATTGATTATTGAAGCCATTAAGGCTGCTGGTTACGAACCGGGTAAGGACATTGCCATTGGTTTGGACTGCGCTGCTAGCGAATTCTACGAAGACGGCAAGTACGTTCAAAAGGGCCAAGGTAAGACCTATACGGCCGAAGAATGGATTGAAGTCTTGGAAGCTTGGGTTAAGAAGTACCCGATCATCTCCATCGAAGACGGTATGGCTGAAGTCGACTGGGAAGGTTGGAAGAAGTTGACGCAAGCTTTGGGCCGTCGTGTCCAATTGGTGGGCGATGACTTGTTTGTGACGAACCCGACGATTTTGCGTGAAGGCATCGAAAAGGGTGTGGCTAACTCCATTTTGATTAAGGTTAACCAAATCGGTACGTTGTCCGAAACGTTGGCCGCTATTGAAATGGCTAAGCGCGCCGGTTACTCCGTTGTTGTGTCTCACCGCTCCGGTGAAACTGAAGACAGCTTCATCGCTGACTTGGCCGTGGCTGTGAACGCCGGTCAAATCAAGACGGGTTCCATGAGCCGTAGCGACCGTATCGCCAAGTACAACCAATTGCTTCGCATTGAAGAAGAACTTGACGATCAAGCAGTTTATCCGGGCCGCGATGCATTCTATTGCATTAAGGAATGGAACATCTAACGTTAATTAAAAAACGTTAGGAAAGTAGAGCCCCGACATGATAACTCCGAAGCGAATTTTGATTCTCCTTTGCGGGTTATGCCTGTTGGGGCTTTATACATTGATTTTCGGACAAGGCGGCTACGTTCGAATGTTTACGCTCGCCGAAGATTTGGCGTTGTTGCAAGACGATAACCGTGAAGTTCGAGAAGACAATGAACGCATGTCTGCGGAATTAAAGTCCTTGCAAACAGGGCTGGGAGCCATTGAAGAGCGTGCTCGCTATGACTTAAATATGGTGCGAGCCGGTGAAGTGTTGTTCCGTATTCAACGTCCGCAAAAGACACTGCCGGGCACTGAGATCCCGGCAGATATCATCAACGATCCGTTGTACAACCCCAACGCTAAAGAGCCGTCGGGCGATGTACAACCGTTACTTTAGTTAACGCTGGTGGGCGTCATTCCAGAGGCCTTGCCATTAACGTCAAACTCCACTTGGCGCTTCAATTTATAAAGCACCTTATTGAGAATCTCATCTTTGGCGAGAGGTTCAATTGTCTTAAGGGTTTCGCCCGTTTTTTCATTTTCTAATTCGCTGTACATCCAAAAGTTTTCTTTATCGGTGTAAAGCGTCAGATTTTCGATGGATTCGAAATTGGCGATGCACTTAAAGGAGAATAGACGCGCCCATTGTTTGCGAAGCGAAGTTTGGTCGGAAAGTTCTAATTTCACCGATTCCAACTTAAGGGAATTGATATGATCGTCCGTTAACCATTCCGTGACGGCATTGGTGATTTTTTGGAGCATTTTCTCTAACTTGTCTTCCGAGAACGCCATTTCAGGCGCCTCCCCCATGCCTTGCGGTTGACGGATAAGTTTTTCAGCTTCAGTGATGAGAAAACGAGGATCAAAATCCAAAAGTTGATCAATCAATTCATCACGCGTGTAGACCTGGATTTTGCCGGTTTCGGCATCCATGCTTAACAAAACGTGATAGAGAAAATTAAACAGCCAAAGGGTTTGGCCTTCGGGTTTTACGTAAAAATCTCCGTGGCGTAAACCGCCTTGAACCTTCTCGGGCAAAATCTGCTCAACAACATCTTCAAGGGCAATACGCGTTTGATCGACATTACCTTCGGTGTCAACATGACCTGTGTAGAAATAATATTCACCGTCGATGCGGGCTTTAAAGCCAAAGCCCACGATTTGATCGGTCATATTTTTTTGATTTCTAAAGTCATCGACGATACGAGCGAGGTTATTTAATAAACGCTTTTCACTAAAGCCAGTGATGGGGTAACCCCCATTAAGGTTTAGAGACAAGAGGTTACCGAGAAAGTGAAAATAACCCGCCAGGGGCTTATGAGAAAAGCCCCAGCCCATTACGTCGTTGTTGTGGACATCAAAGAAATGTGTTGCCATTAGTTTGCGTCTTTCTTGTTGTGGTTAAAGAGAGTGTGTAAATCGTCAATCGAGAATTTTTCGCTTTTGCCGCAGAAGTCACACGTGACTTCCAAGCCGCCGTGTTCTTGGCAGGCTTGAAGGGCTTCGACTTCGCCTAAATTCAAAATCATGGCTTCGACACGCTCACGAGAGCACGTACAGGCAAAGCGAGGTTCTTGTTCTTCAAAGTATTGCGGCTTTTCTTCCCAGAATAAACGGTGAGCGATTTCTTTAGCCGGAAGCGTCAAAAGCTCTTCGTCTTTAATGGTGTCAGCCAACGTTTCAATGCGATTGAGGGCTTCCGGGTCATCGACAATGCCTTCGTCCTTACCGCCAAATCCAGGCATCTTTTGGATTAAAAGACCGCCGATATTGTTTTCATCGGCCGCTAACCATAAGCGCGTGTGAATTTGTTCTGACTGTTGCATATAAAGCTCAAGCCCTTGAGCAATGGAGTCGCCTGCCAAAGACACAACGCCTTGGTAGAGAGGTTCGCCTTCGCGACGATCCTTCGGATCGAGCATGATGGCACAACGTCCACCGCCGTTGACGTTAATTAAATCCTTGGTTGTAGCGTCGGCAGCCACCACGGCATCGTGTTGCAACTTGGCAGAAGCTCGAACCATTAAGCCATTACGGACTTCGACAATGGCTAAACGTACAGGGCCGTCACCTTGCACTTGCATGATGAGAGAACCCTCGAATTTAATGGAACTGGCCAATAACAAAGCCCCTGCCGTCATTTCGCCCAAAAGGTGAGTGACCGGCAGCGGATAGTGTCGGAATTCTCGCATGGCTTTCCATGCCGTATTCAAACGAACAACGGCTCCTTTAACAGGGGTCGGTGTGAAGATAAAACGTAAAATGGAATCGTTCATTTGTTGTAGCCTTTCTTAAATTTCTTTCGTCAACGCTTGGTACTCTTTAGCACGCTCAATGTAGTGATTGGCGTTTTTCTCAATCAAGGCCTTTTCTTCGGGCGTTAATGATCGTACAACGCGAGCAGGCGTTCCCAAAAGCAAAACACCTTCGGGGAATTCTTTGTTTTCTGCTACGAGCGCACCAGCACCTACTAATGTATAAGGCGCTATTTTCGCACGATTAAGGACAATTGCACCCATGCCAATTAAAGAATTGTCACCAATTGTACAGCTGTGCAAAATGGCGCCATGACCAACCGTCACATTACGACCAATCTCAAGCGGTAAATCTGGGTCATTATGTAAAACGGCGTTGTCTTGAATGTTGGAGTTTTCTCCTACCATAATGGCGGCCTCATCACCTCGGATGCTCGCTCCCGGCCACACACTGACGTTGTCTTTTAAGGTGACATCGGCCGCGATGGTGGCAGTCGGGGCACAGTAAACGGAGTCGGAGAGCTTTGGTTTTTTGTCTCCAATTGCAAAAACGGGCATAGATGTTCTCGCTCTTGTTAAAATTCGGAATCAGAGTTCCCAATTGTACGGTTTTGTTATGAGAATGGATTTACATCTGCACTCAACGGCAAGTGACGGCGTTAAAAGTCCGGTTGAAGTTGTGGAGATGGCGCATAAAAATGGTGTTGAAGTGATGGCATTGACCGACCACGACACGGTGGCCGGCCTTCGTCAGGCACGTAAACGTGCCCAAGAATTAGGGATTCGTTTTATCGATGGGGTGGAATTATCTGTCACTTGGTCAGGCAAAACGATTCATGTGGTTTGCTTGGCTCCCAAGAAGATGGACGCTTTTGAGGCGTTAACTGTCAAACTTTGTCAAATGCGTGATGAGCGAGCTCGAGCCATGGCCGCTAAATTTGATGCGATGGGTATTTACAATACCTACGAGCAAGCATTGGAATTGGCGGGCAATCCCTTGAATTTATCGCGTCGCCACTTTGCTCTTGCCTTGGTGCAACGAGGTACGGTCGGCACGGAAGATGCGGCCTTTGATCGCTATCTTAAAGATGACGGTTGTGCTTTCGTGAAGACCAACTGGATGAGTTTAAGTGAGGCAATGACGCTTATCCGCGAAACGGGGGGTATCGCCGTGATGGCACATCCTGGTCGCTACACCTTTCCTGAAGGTAAAACAACGTACGATTTACTGACAGAATTTAAGGCGTTGGGTGGTGACGTCATTGAAGTGACGACGGGAAGTCATTTCAGTGAAGAAAATGAGCGTTATACTCGCGTTGCCGTCAATATGGGCTTTTGGGCAAGTACGGGTAGCGACTATCATGGCTCTAAACCCGGTCGACCGGAGCCTGGCATGCAAGAACCCCTGCCTGCATACTTACCGACAGTTTTAGAACTTATTAAAGAGTAAAAGAAAGAAGAATCAAAATGGCGATTACCGATACTTTGTATCAGATTTTGGTGTATGGCATTCCTTTGATTTTTGCCATCACGTTGCATGAAGCGGCTCACGGTTTAGCAGCTAAGCGTTACGGTGACGATACGGCCTTTATGTTGGGACGCGTCACGGCTAACCCCATTCCTCACATTGATTTGGTGGGTACCATCCTTGTGCCGGGCGTCCTTCTTTTGGGATCGGCTTTAACCGGTTTGGGTGGTGTTTTATTGGGTTGGGCTAAGCCCGTTCCGATCAATACCCGCAAGCTCAATCCATTCCGTAAGGGGATGTTGATGGTGGCTTTGGCCGGTCCTTTGAGCAATTTCTGCCAAGCATTGGTTTGGTTTATTTTCTTAAAGGCTTTTATCAATTCCGGTATTTTGACGCAATCGCTTTTAGACATTACGGTGGCAGGCGTTTTGGTGAACTTCTACATCATGGCCTTTAATCTTTTACCCTTGCCACCTTTGGATGGCGGTCGCATTGTGACGATGTTGTTGCCTTATAACGCCGCTCAACAATTTGCTCGTCTTGAACAATATGGGATGATCATTTTGGTGGTCTTGATTATGTCTGGGTTGCTGAATTACTGGATGCGCCCCTTCGTCTACGTTGGTAAAAATTTATTATCTTTTGTGGGTTTCTGAGCCTTATTTCATAAGGTTAGGTAAAATTAAAAAATTGCTTTAGTAAAAAACTTAAGACGCCGATGGGTGAGCCTTAAGTGGTTAGGAAGATTTATGAAAAAATTAGTTCGCACGAGCCTTATTTTGGCAATGCCGGTTGTTTTATCCGCCTGCTCAGTTTTGGGTGTGGATTTTTCAAACGACAAGATTCAGTACGAAACGAGTGCCTCTCGTGCTCCGTTGGAAGTGCCGCCGGATTTGACGCAAGTCCCGACCTCTGACCGTTATGCTGTGCCGACGCGCCCGCAAACGGTGTTGGCTAGCCAACAAGTGGACGCTTCTCAAACGCAAGGCGCGACTCAAGTGACGACGACCATTTTGCCCGAAGGTGAAATCGCTAAGGTGATGCGCGAAGGCAATAACCGTTGGATCCATGTGAATTTGACGCCGGAACAAACCTGGCCCATCGCCCAAGACTTCTGGCATACGATTGGTTTGAGCTTGTTGCGCCAAGACGCTGCCACCGGTGTGATGGAAACCAACTGGGCTGAAAACCGCGCCAAGTTGCCGCAAGACGTGATCCGTGCAACTTTGGGTAAGGTTGTTGATTTGGTTTACTCCACCGGCGAACGTGACCAATACCGTGCCCGTATGGAACGCTCTGCAACGGGTGGCACCGATATCTTCATTACGCACCGCTCAAAGGTGGAAGTGGTTAAGAGCATCGGCGGCGATAACGAAACCACCGTTTGGCAACCCGGCCCGAGCGATCCGGAAATGGAAGCTGAAATGTTGACCCGTATGGCTCAACGCATCAACATGGAATTCAATCCCAAGGCTGTCTCTCAAACGAAGGCCGAGCGTGAAAAGACCGTGGAAGATTTGACTCGTTACCAACCGGTTGAGTCCATTTCTCAATTGGAACAAAACGCTGAAGGTGTGGCTACGAGCCTGTTCGTTAAGGAAGGGTTCGAACGCGCATGGCGTCGGGTGGCCTTGGCCATCGACCGCATGGGCTTTACGGTTGAAGACCGTGACCGCTCTCGTGGTTTCTTCTTGGTCCGTTACTTGGACGAAGAATACGAACAACAAAAGCGTGATGAACAAGGCTTCTGGAGCAATGCTTTTGGTCGCAGCAAGCCCGTGGATGCTCCGCAATACGTGATCTACTTGCAAAAACTCTCCGATACCGAAACGCGTGTTCACGTTTTGGGTCCGGATGGTAAGGCCGATACGACCGGTGTTGCACCGAAGATCTTGACGCTTCTGAGCGAACAAACGAAGTAAGCTCATTACCATCCGTCAACAAAAAAGCGCTCCAAACCCGAACTCCCGTCAAACTAGTCTTTAAGTAATCTGGTAGGGATGGGAAGTTC
>CAJLGW010000075.1 GCA_905206345.1 uncultured Sutterella sp.
GTCTTAAAAAATGGGGTTTTTAGGTGTTGTTTTCACACAAATCCGTGATGACCCTGTTTGAAGATGTTTAAAGAGGTGTGAATAACACGTGTTGCAAAAAGACAACACGATTTGAAGTTTGATTGCAGAAAGACTTGACGGCCAGGGGGGGGTAGGGTGGACAATTCCAACAGAATAACTGAAGTTTTTGACGACATTGTCTGCATTCAGTATTCACTTTCTTATACAAAAGGAAAAAATATCATGAAAAAGACTTTAGCTGCTGTCGCCGTTTTGGGCGCATTTGCTGGTTCCGCTTTGGCTGCCGACGTTACGCTTTATGGTCGTATCGATACGGGGCTCCAATTGCACGATTGGGAAGATACTGTTGGTGGTAAATCTGTCGATGGTACGGATTGGTCCATGGAATCTGGTTCTTTGACGGGTAGCCGTGTCGGTATCAAGGGTTCTGAACAAATTTCTGAAAACTTGACGGTTGGTTTCGTTTTGGAAAAGGGTTTCAAGGGTGACTCTGGTAAGGCTGGTGATTCCACCAAGGCCTTTGATCGTGAATCCGTTATCTACGTTAAGTCCGATTTCGGTACGGTTTATGCTGGTCGCATTAACTCTATGTGGTCTGATGGTGGCTCTACGAACTTCTGGGCTGGTAACTATGTTGCTCTTGGCACGGGTAACGGTGTTGGCGTTGGTGCAGGCTTGATGGTTGGTAACAGCCGTGCTGACAACCGTGTTTCTTACGTCTCTCCGGAATTCGCAGGCTTCAAGGCTTACGCTGAATACTCTTTCGGTGCTGATGGCGATGAAAATACGTCTGGTTCTGATCGTCCGGCCGCTTTGGGCTTGAACTATAAGAATGGCGCTTTCGGTGCTGGTATGGTCGTGACCTATAAGAACGAAAAGTCTTGGATCGCTAAGGCGGAAAACGTTCCAGCTCACCAAGAGGAACAAGAAGACGAATACACGGTTAACGTTGGTACGAACTATGACTTCGGTCTTGCCTTAGTGAAGGTCGGCGCTCAATACTACAAGAACGCAGACAAGGTTGGTACCTTTGATGACGTTAAGGTAGCTGGTGAAGAGTTGGAAGGTTATGCAGTTTCCGTCGGTGCTGATGTTCCTGCTTGGGGCGGCACGTGGACGATGGGCGTTGTCTACGCTGATGGTGAAGATAAGGCTGCTAACGCAACCCTTGAATACAAAGGCTATGACGTTGCCGCTTACTATCAATATCCGTTGAGCAAGCGCACTAAGGTCTATGCTGGTGTCGGCTACGAAAAGCTTGAAGCAACTAACGATAACGTTAAGACCGAACACGAAGACGTCAAGGCCATGATGGGTATGGCTCACTACTTCTAATCTGAATTTCGGCAGTTTTCTACTACCTTCTGCCAAATTTAGTTAGTCGAAAAGCCCTGAGAAACTGATCACTTCTCGGGGTTTTGTTCTAAATCCCACCAAGTGGAATACCTTGCTATGCCAGCCACCGATCACGCTCCGGGTCTCACTAAACCCGATTATCTGAAAAAGATAGCCTATAACATCTTTGAATTAGGTCACGGCTATCGAACCTGCGCAACGGTTTTGGATTTGTCTGTCTATACCGTTCGCGAATGGTATGCCCAATATAAGCTCGGATATTATGAATCTGACCTAATGAGTCCAAAGCCCAAACAAAAAGCATACAGCGCGGAGTTTCGTCAGAAAGTCATTAATGACTATTTGGAAACAAATCCGTCAATAACGGAATTGGCAAAACGCCATGAAGTTTCTAAGCGAACGGCTAGACGTTGGATTGAGGACTACAAAAAGTCGCAAGAGGCAACAGACGTTGTTGAAATATGAAATGAGGCACCAATCTTGATTTCGAGTTTGGTGCTAAATTTTTTGCCCAGTTATTTGGTTCGGGCCAAAAGAATCGCCGTTGACAAAATACAGAGAGCGCCCACTGCTTCAATCCAAGTAAAAGTTGTTCCTAATAAAATCACCGACAAAATCACGGCTGACAAAGGTTCAAAACAGGTGAGCATCGAGGCGACGGGAGGTGCGATGTATTGCATGCTCTTTAAGAAGCTACAAAACGAGACAATCGTGCCAAAGACCACCACGTGCAAGTAACACAGAACACTCATGGTGTTCCAGATCACGTTTGTTTCAAACGGGTTGTTATAAAGACAAGCCGCAATACCGCTAAAAGTCATACCCCAACCAATCACGGGGAAAACCGATAAGCGACGCACAACGTTACCTGGTTGAATCGTGGCAATAGCCCCTAAAAGCGCAGAAGCCAACCCCCAAAGAACGCCCAAGATCGAGAAGTCAACCGCATCAAGACTTCCCTTTGTAATCAATAAAAGAACTCCCACCATCGCCAACACTAAACAGAGAATTTCCAAGAATTTAATCGGGCGATGCTTAGCAACGGCCATGTAGGCAATAACAAAAAGGGGTGAAGTTAAAACAAGGATGGTCGCGAGTGCTGCGTTGGCATTAAAAATGGATAAAAAGAACGTGGATTGAGAACCTAGCAAGATAAAGCCATAAATGGCAATGTCACGAAGGTTGATGGCCTGGAAAACTTGCTTGGCGTTTTTGGTGCCGTGAAGTGCCAAGTCCAACAACACCAAAAGAATCCCGGCGCCCAAAAGGCGGATGGATGTAAGATCGATGACTGTGAATTGACAATGAGCCATCAGGTACTGAGCAGCCACCCCCATTGAGCCCCAGCAAACGCCAGCTAGAGACGCTAAACCAATGCCTTTGAGTGCTTTTGATGCCATAGAAGTACCTTTATCAAAGAGACGATAATTGTAGATATTTCTAAGACACAAAAGGAAGAGGAAAACCCCTTCCTTTTGCTAATTAATCACGAAGATTGATTTATCGCATTAAACGCTTGAGCATTTCGGCGTAAATCGCTAAGCCCGTATCCAAAGCGCTTTCATCGATGTCGAAGTCAGCCGTATGGTGACCACCGGTACGGTTAGAACCTAAAACGAAGTAAGCCGCCTTACCACCATGGGCTTGAACGCGGCGTGCAAGGATCGTAGCGTCTTCAGAACCGCCAAAGTTCACGCCGTGGAGTACCTTCGTGACGCCTTCGGTCTTCATGGCAACGTCATCCAACATATCAACGAGTTCTTGGTCATTGACGAGGTCAACGGCTTCACCCATCTTTTCAATCTGGTGTTGAACGGTAAAGCTCTTTGCGACACCTTCAATGATGTTTTCCGTTTGTTGAGCCATATATTGGTTGATTTCACCCGTTTCACCACGGACTTCCATCACCAACTTGGCATTCACAGGAATTACGTTACGGCCTTCGCCAGCCACCAAGCGACCCACGTTCACACGGGTCATGCCGGAGCCGTGACGGGGAATGCCCAAAAGTTGCGTGACGGCGTGGCAAGCAGCTGCCAAAGCGTTGCAACCGGCATTGGGTTCAACACCGGCGTGAGCAGGGCGCCCCTTGAAGGTAACGTCATACTTTGTGGTGCAAAGGAATCCGACGGGGCTCGTTGCAATTTCACCGGTCTTAGCCATCATGGCGATGTGGCTTGAGAGGAAGATATCGCAATCGTCCACGATGCCGCTCGCGGCAACGCCGGCAGCGCCACGAACACCTTCTTCGGCCGGTTGGAAGACGATCTTAATCTTGCCGTTTAGCTCATCTTTATGTTCCATCACCCAACGTGCGACGGCTAAGCCCAAAGAGATGTGAGAGTCATGACCGCAAGCGTGCATTAAACCAGGACGCTTTGAAGCCCAACCTTCGGCGGAAGCACGGTGAGTGGCATCAGGATTTTCTTGAACATTATTGCAGTCAATATCAAAACGCAAAGCTACCGTAGGGCCGGGGCGACCCGTATCAAGCACGGCACAGCACCCGGTGAGTTCTTGCATTTCGTCAAGTAAGGCTTGGCTGACGCCACGGGCTTTAGCCGTTTCAATGGCTTCAGCGACGAGCTTTTCAGAACGACCTAAGCAATCCTTGCGGGAGACAACCTTTTCGCCCAACAAGACTTCCCAGCCCATTTGACGGAGATGTTCGGTAATAAAAGCCGTCGTGCAGAACTCTGTCCAACCTTCTTCAGGGAATTGGTGAAGTTCACGACGGATAGAGACGAGTTGATCATGATATGAACATTGGGCCATTTTGCTCTCCAAATAGTTTCAAAACCAAGTATTTAAATGGATTTTTCCATCCACTTTTATTTCAGTTTAGTCCTATTTTTAATCCCTGTTTTGCCTATCATCAACGTAATGTCAATTAGGGATTGAAAAGCAAAGTTGTTGACTTTAATGACTTGATTCGAAGAACATTCTTCCTTTGAGCGATAAGAGATATTTTTGTCTGGGATGCTTTGGTGTTTCAGGGTACGAAAGCTGAAGAAAACCATTGTCTAAGGCAGGTTTGAGGAAATTTTTCACAAAGGTCGGACGGTGTCTAAACTCCATCCTCTCCATAAGGTCTTTCATGGAGTAGCTTCTTTTTCCGATTGCAAATGAATCGTTTTAACTTGATCGCTACTTGATCGGTACTTGATCGCTTTTTGGCTAAATCATATTCAAAAAAAAAGGCCACAATCCGAAAATTGTGGCCTTAAAATCAGCTAGTTAGCTAGTGATTCGATTACTTGCTGAGCGTGCGGAAGACGCAACGACTAACCAATTCAAGAGCATTAGCCAAGGATTGTTCGTCAAAGTCGAAGTGACTGTTGTGGTGGCCGGCACGCAAGGTGGAGCCAACTTGAACGTACGTACCCTTACCGCCAGCGGCTTGAACCGTGCTCATGAAGTGAGAGTAGTCTTCAGAAGCGCCGAAGTTTTGTTCTTCGATCACGTCCGTGAAGCAACCCATATCGCGGGCTTCTTCAGCAACAACCTTAGCGACTTCGAGATCGGATTCACCGCTCTTCGTACCGCCCTTGATGTCGATGGAGTAACCGCAACCCCACATATCGGCAGCAGCCTTAGCGATGCGCTTGACTTCACCGAACATGTATTCGTCCAAAGCAGACGTGATACCGCGCGTTTCAAGGAACAAAACGGCCTTCGGCGGAATAACGTTACGGCCTTCACCGCCGATCAACTTACCGACCGTGATACGCGTATCGCCCTTACCGGAACGCGGGATAGCGTGCATGTTCAACAAAGCCGTAGCAGCGGCCAATAAGGCATTCTTACCTTCTTCAGGAGCGTTACCTGCGTGAGACGGAACACCCGTGAAGGTGATGTCTGCCTTCGTGGTAGCCAAGAAGTTCTTCGTACCGCAAATGACCTTACCGATATTGTTGGCTTGGAAACCGATGTGCATACCGAAGATTTCATCAACGCCTTCAACAGCACCGGCCTTTTCCATCGGCATGGCACCACGGACGCCTTCTTCAGCCGGTTGGAAGATGAAGCGGATCTTACCTTGCAATTGGTCGCGGCAAGCAGCAATCACTTCAGCCAAAGCCAAACCGATGGCAACGTGGCCGTCGTGGCCGCAAGCGTGCATAGCCCCCTTGTTGACAGAGGCAAAGCCTTCAACGTTCGGGCGGTGATCAGCGTCAGCGCATTCGGAAACGTCATTGCAGTCCATGTCAAAGCGCACGGCCAAGAAGGGGCCTTCGCCACCGAAATCCATGTCAGCCCAGAAGCCCGTCAAACCGCCTTCCATCTTGGCAACGAGTTCAGGATCAGCGCCTTGAGCGATTGCACGTTCCATGTGGGCGCGGAGTGCGTCAGCAGAAGGAACGCCCATCATGGCTTCACGGCAAACAGCCTTTTCACCCATGGTGATGGTGTAGCCAAGTTCTTGCATCTTCTTGATGGCCATAGAAGCCGTGCGGAATTCCGTCCAAGCAGATTCCGGATGCTTGTGTAAGTCGCGACGAACAACCGTCAATTGCGGGATGACTTGTTCGATCATAGACTTTAATTGTTCATTCATAATTAACACTCCGATAACGATATGAGGTTTACACCTCGTTTTGAAATCCAAACCCAGTGGGCTTTCCCCTTGAAGGGGACTTATTTGTTAATAACGCATAATTGCGCTAAAAAACCTAGTTCCAGCTATCTATTGTAACGGTTGATTTTCTGTCGGTTGATTCAATAGATGTAAGTCTGTAACAGAAGGTTGGCTTTAATCAAAAAAAGGCTGATGAGAAACTCACCAGCCTTATGTCTCATTAAGTATTAATGAGGCGAATCAGGTATTACACCATCAAGATTGCCAAAGCAAACACAGCGGCCGTAACCGGAACTGCCGTGCGCTTAGCGACTTCCATCGGGCTAACCATGGCGATACCGGACACAACAACCATTGCACCAGCGATCGGGGACATCGTACGACCCAAGGCACCCGTCAAGAAGGCCAAGGCGCCCAAGGAGTGGACTTCCATACCGAATTCAGGAGCGTGTGGCGTAACGGCTTCGTTAAAGGCCATCGTAGCAGCGTCACCAGAACCCGTAATCGTACCCATCAACCACGGACCCAAGGAACCACCCCAGCGAGCGATGTCGTTAGAGTTCTTCAAGACTTCGACGAACGTGTCGATCAAGCCAGAGGCCTTCAAGCCAGCGGCAAACACACCGGCAGCGATGATGATACCCATCACTTCAGCGTAACCTTGACCCAAGCCGTTAAAGAATTGCTTGGAGAAGTCTTGCGGGTTCGTGCGGTTGAAAGCGTAGCTAAAGAGTAATGTGAAAACAGCACCGACGACCATGGCTTGTGCCACGCCCATCTTGATAGCCGGAACCCAAACGTTACCAACAACGAGGATAACGATCGGAAGCAACGTCATGATAGCCATAACGGGATTGGGCTTGAAGTCATCATTCGTTTCTTTTACGTTAGCAACAGCGGTCTTGTCGCCCTTGTGGTCGCCCAAAACAAGAGCAACGATCAAGAGACCAACAACCAAGAAAGCACCGCACATGAGAGACCACGGGGTGTGGTAAGCGATGAAGTCCATCACTTCCATGTGAGCCATGTTAGCAACGTAAGCGTTGTGAGACGTACCCGGAGAGAGGTAAGAACCGATCGTACCACCCATAACGGCAGCAGCAGCCATAGCGGGCTTAATACCGGCGCGCAACATCACAGGAATCAACGTAGAACCCACAGCAGCGGAACAACCAGCAGCAGACGGGATGGCGATGTTAATAATGAACGTCAAAGCCGTGCAAACCGGAACCAAGAACACACCCAAGCCACGGATCGGGGCGGCGAGGTAGTGAACCAAACTGCGGTCAGACTTCGTGAACTTAGCGATGTAAGCAAAACCCATCGAAGAACAGATAGCCATGATCAAGGAACCCTTGGTCATGGAGGAAGCAAACGAGTTAAGAGCCGTGAGCGGTTCCATAGCGACCAAGCATAAGAAGAAGCCGGACGTGAAAAGAACCAAACGCGTTTCAAAACGTTTGATCAAAGCGTAAACCGTAACGAAAATGACGGCAATCGCTAACCATTCAAGCAAAGACATAGGAGCATTCCTAATAAAGTTAACAATATGTAGAAGAAATCACCCTTCTTTGAGGGCTTATGATTTTTTTCCTCCTTAATCTTAAACACCTAAGATATTTTTCGTACGATGGTAAACCCCTAGAATTTTGTAAAAGATGCCGTATTTTCAGGCTTTTCGTTAAAAAAAATTGAAATTCAACAAAAAAATGGCGAGTTTTCAGTGAGATGGCGAAGTCAATCTTGATTTTTTCTGTCTAATGTAAATTTTTATTGGCGTTTGATTGGACGCAATAAATAAAGAGAATTGAGGGGAAGCGACAAGCGAAAACAAAGATTTGAAGAAAAATCACTTTTTCATATCAGTGAATTACCCTCGAGTGAACTCGAGGGCTTCATGGGACCTGACTGAATCAGTATGATTCAACCCTTTCGCGCAGGCACTGTCGCTGAACAGTATCGCCTGCGAGG
>CAJLGW010000076.1 GCA_905206345.1 uncultured Sutterella sp.
CAAGCCGACTCACTCTCAGTGACGTAAACGTAGGGGTGGATCGCCCCGATTCGATACCTGTGGAGCTTATGTGTGCTCAAAGGGATTATCCCGAAGAGACAAATCAGCAACGAAGCAGGAAAGTGAACTCGCAAGAGCCACTGAATTAGAAGCTTCCCATTTAATGGGGAGTAGATCACCGCTTAGCTGAAAAGATTTTTCATCTTATCCATAAAGCTTTGATGCTTCGGAGAATGCTTCTTACCGTTATCATCAATCGTCTTTTGGAATTGACGCAAAATGTCTTTTTGCTTGTCGTTCAAATTCACCGGCGTTTCGATGTACACATGGATGTACAAGTCGCCCATGTAACCGGAACGAAGATCCTTTAAGCCCTTGCCGCGCAAGCGTAAAATCTTGCCGTTTTGTGTGCCTTCAGGAATCGTGATGCGGGTTTCACCGTCAAGCACCGGCACATCCACATCACCGCCCAAAGCGGCCACCACAAAGGAGATCGGCAACTCGACGTGCAAGTCATTGCCGTCACGTTGGAAGATTTCATGGGGCTTAACCATGATTTCAACGTACAAGTCACCGGCGGGACCACCGTTAACACCCGGTTGACCCTTGCCTTGCAAGCGAACACGTTGTCCGGAATTGATACCGGCCGGAATCTTCACTTCCAAGGTCTTCATGACCTTCTTAAAGCCCGTGCCATCACAATTGGGACACGGATCGCTGATCACGGTACCCGTGCCGTGGCAGTGGGGACACGTTTGTTGAACAGCGAAGAAGCCTTGCTTGACATGAATGGTGCCAGAGCCTTGGCAATGCGGACAGGTCTTGGGCTTAGCCTTGGAGCGACTACCCGTGCCGTCGCAGACATCACACTTTTCCCACACAGGAACACGGATTTCCGCCGTGTGACCCTTAGCGGCTTGTTCAAGCGTAATTTCCATGTCGTAGCGCAAGTCCGTTCCCTTCATTGCGCGAGGGCCAGACTGTTGACGGCGACCTGCGGCTTGACCAAAAAACTCACCAAAGAGGTCACTAAAGTCGCCCATGTTGCTAAAGCCACCGAAACCTTCAGGGCCAAAGCCGCCAAAGCCACCTGCACCGCCACCGGCACCGGCACCGGGATTAACACCGGCCTTACCAAAACGATCATAGGCGGCGCGCTTTTGCTCGTCACCTAATACTTCATAAGCTTCGCCGATTTCTTTGAATTTTTCCTCGGCTTCCTTATCCCCTTGATTGCGGTCGGGGTGATATTTCATCGCCAAACGGCGATAAGCCTTTTTAATATCGGCAGCACTGGCGTTTTTCTCTACACCCAATACTTCGTAATAATCGCGATCACTCATTGAACGTCTAATCCTATATGTGCCAAAAAGAAAGGCTCAAGTTATGCGGTTAACCCCCGTTTCTTGAGCCTTCCTCCTCTCTCATGTACTCAAATCTCTGATTGACCGATCCTGTCTTAGGATCGGTTGGTCAGATTATTTTTCCTTGGCGTCAACGTCAACGACGTCGTCATCGGCCTTAGCGGCTTGTTGATCTTGCGGTTGGGCTTGGGCTTGTTGAGCTTGAGCGTTCAACTTTTCGCCAATCTTTTGAGCAGCCGTCATCAACTTTTCAACAGCGGCGTCAATAGCAGCCTTGTCTTCACCCTTGACCACTTCTTCAACCTTCTTGATGGCATCTTCGCAAGCCATACGGTCAGCAGCTTCAACCTTATCGCCCAAATCCTTCAAGGTCTTTTGAACTTGATGGATGGAAGCATCAGCCACGTTACGGGCTTGAGCCAATTCAAAACGCTTGTGGTCTTCGGCCTTGTTAGCTTCAGCATCGTCAACCATGCGCTTGATTTCGTCTTCGCTCAAACCGGAGCTAGCCTTAATCGTGATCGTGTTTTCCTTACCCGTGGCCTTATCCTTAGCGGCAACGTGCAAGATACCGTTAGCGTCGATATCAAACGTCACTTCGATTTGCGGCAAACCACGCGGAGCCGGAGCGATACCTTCGAGGTTAAATTCGCCCAAGAGCTTGTTGTTGGAAGCCATTTCGCGTTCTCCTTGGTAGACCTTAATGGTCACGGCCGGTTGGTTATCTTCAGCCGTAGAGAACACTTGAGCGTGCTTGGTCGGGATCGTCGTGTTACGGTTAATCATGGCCGTCATCACGCCACCCAACGTTTCGATACCCAAGGTCAAAGGCGTCACGTCCAACAAGAGAACGTCATTGCGTTCGCCCGTCAACACAGAGCCTTGAACAGCAGCACCGATAGCAACAGCTTCGTCCGGGTTCACGTCCTTACGCGGATCCTTACCGAAGAATTCCTTCACCGTTTCTTGAACCTTCGGCATACGGGATTGACCGCCCACCAAGATCACATCGGTGATGTCGCTGGCAGAGCAGCCGGCATCAGCCAAAGCCTTACGGCACGGTTCGATCGTGCGCATAACCAAATCTTCAACCATGCTTTCAAACTTAGAACGCGTCAAGTTGATGTTCATGTGCTTCGGGCCCGTTGCGTCAGCCGTGATGTACGGGAGGTTCACTTCCGTTTCTTGACGGCTGGACAATTCGATCTTGGCCTTTTCAGCAGCGTCCTTCAAACGTTGCAAAGCGATGATGTCCTTGCTCAAGTCCACGCCCGTATCCTTCTTGAATTCCGTAATCAAGAAGTCAACAATACGTTGGTCAAAGTCTTCACCGCCCAAGAACGTGTCACCGTTCGTAGAGAGCACTTCAAATTGCTTGTCGCCGTCAACATCGGCCAAGTCAATAATGGAGATATCAAACGTACCACCGCCCAAGTCATAAACGGCAATCTTCTTGTCGCCTTGACCGGCCTTGTCCAAACCGAAAGCCAAAGCTGCAGCGGTCGGTTCGTTGATAATACGCTTGACTTCGAGACCGGCGATACGACCGGCATCCTTCGTAGCTTGACGTTGGCTGTCGTTAAAGTAAGCAGGAACCGTAATCACAGCTTCCGTGACCGTTTCGCCCAAGTAGTCTTCAGCCGTTTGCTTCATCTTGCGCAAAACTTCAGCAGAAACTTGTTGCGGAGCGAGCTTCTTGTCTTCCAAAACGCTAACCCAAGCGTCGCCGTTTTCAGCACGAGCGATCGTAAAGGGCATCAACTTGATGTCGCGTTGAACTTCAGCATCGTCAAAACGACGGCCGATCAAACGCTTGACAGCAAACAACGTGTTCTTCGGGTTCGTCACAGCTTGACGCTTGGCCGTAGCACCGACCAAGACTTCACCGTTGTCCATGTAGGCAACGATGGACGGCGTGGTACGAGCACCTTCACTATTTTCGATCACACGAACCTTGTCGCCTTCCATTACGGCAACTGCAGAGTTCGTCGTACCTAAGTCAATACCAATAATCTTTGCCATTTTTAAATTTCCTTTTTGTTTGAAATCTGTACGTTGAGGGCGGATTTCACCGCATTCCTCATGCATCTAACTCTCATATGGGGTTGCTAGATGCTTTTTCAAGGGGAGAAATGTAACTTTTTTTCATTTCTCCAAAAACTTGTTACTGCGTCACGCTCACCATGGCGGCACGAAGCACGCGTTCATTTAAAATCCAGCCACGTTGATAGACTTGAGCCACAACGCCGGAGCCTTGACCTTCTTGCGGGGGCACCATGGAGATGGCTTGATGACGCGTGGGGTCAAAAGCCTCACCAACCGGATTGATTTCAACCATGCCGCTACTTTCCATGGCTTGGATGAATTGACGGTAGGTCGCTTCAACGCCTTGCATCATGGGAGAGGTTTTGTCAGTGGACAATTCCAAAGCCTTTTCCAAGCTATCGAGCACGGGCAAAAGGTTCTTGGCGAACTTTTCCACACCGAACTTGTGAGCCTTTTCGACAGACTCTTCGGCACGACGACGGCCGTTTTCCATTTCGGCCAATGCGCGCATGTACATGTCTTGCAACTTGTCGTTTTCAGCCTTCATGGCCACCAACAATTCTTCAATCGTGGGTTCCTTGGCTTCTTCAGTGGTTTCAACGACAGGTTCTTGAGAAGCCTCGCATTGTGCTGCGCATTCTTGCTCGCAGGCACAACCTTCTTGACCACAGGTCTTCATTTCTTCAGCTTCGTTCTTCACGGGATCTTGCATGGATTTATGACTCCGTTATGGGTTTTATTGTTACTATGATTGATATATGGGGACGAATCCTATTTTTTCAAGACCGAGGCTTAAAAATAAGCCCTGAAATCCAAAAAGACCTCAAGGCTTATCGAAAAGAGAATTGATTTTTAAGCGTTTTTAGAACTTAACATGCTCTGCCAATTGAGCTCGAAAATAGCGAATGATGATGCCAGCCAACAAAGACATCCAGAATTTACCCAGCACTTGGCCGACAATGAAATCAATGCTACCGAAGGCAAGCGACAAGAAAATGGCGCTATCGATAATGGAACCCACCAAGCCAGCCATCACCACGGAGAAAGCAGGGAAACGCTTTCTCATCGGGGAGTAGACGGCGAAGTCTGCAAGTTCGGAAAAACAAAAGGCAGCAGCCGAAGCCACAACCAATGAGGGTTCGGCAAAAAAGGCCGATAAAAACGTACCGATGGCGACTGCCACCAAGGAAAAGTAAGCACCTAAAAAGGCTTGCACGGCGTTACGTAAAACGAGCGCAAGACCTGCGATCATCACTGCAGACGGCGCCATAAGACCGGGCGCCACAGGAATTAAACAAGGACCGTTCGGTTCACAAACCAAACCGACGTTGACAACGACCCAGTTACCCACCGGAATCGTGAGAATAAAAAGCGTTAAAGCAACCCAACCGCAAAGCGTTTGGTGTTGCAGCCACTTATGCGACATAAGAGCCTCCGAATTGTTAAGAAAATCGGCAACCGCAAGACCCGGTAGAACAAACCAGCGCGGAAACGAGGCGAAAATTTTAACGTATCTCTTTGGGATTCTTCAATGAGAAAAAGAGCTTAGAAACGCAAAATGCTTAAAACTTGGGATTCGTTACCCAATGGGATCGGAAAAATCGAATAATGACGCGGCCAACAAAGACATCCAGAATTTACCCAACACTTGACCAACGATGAAATCAATGCTGCCAAAGGCAAGCGACAAGAAGATAGCGCTATCGACAAAAGAGCCCACGAGACCGGCCATCACGACTGAGAATGCCGGGAAACGCTTTCGCATCGGCGTGTAGACCGCAAAATCAGCCAACTCAGAAAAACAAAAAGCCGTTGCTGAAGCAATCACCAAAGCGGGTTCGGCAAAAAGCGCCGATAGGAGTGTCCCGATGGCCACGGCCACCAAAGAAAAGGAGGCCCCGATGAAAGCTTGAACGGCATTGCGCAAAACAAGCGCCATACCGGCAACGACCACACTTGAGGGCGCCATTAAGCCCGGAGTCACCGGAATTAAACAAGGACCATTGGGCTCACACACAACACCCACGTTAACAATCCCCCAATTGCTAACGGGAACCGTCAACATGAAAAGTGTAAGCGCAACCCAACCGTAGAGCGTTTGGCGTTGCAACCGTTTGACACCAAAAAGAACCAAAAAAAATCCGTTCGGTCTTTCAATTTTAAATTGGATTTCGAACGGATTTTTGTTTGAAGTCGAAAATTAGCGACGTTCTAGGAAAAACCTAAAAACTCTTCCGGGCAAATAATCGACTCGTCCCGGGGGATTGCCGGTTGGGAAACCCACGTGTCCGCCTTCTCTGGGTTGGTCTAACCAGACCATGTCACTGACGTCGGACAAGGTCGGCAGTGCCCATTCAGGTAAAAACGGGTCATTTTTGGCGTTTAACACCAATAAAGGAATTTCCACATGCTTGAGCCACGGCTTTGCAGAACATTTCGTCCAATAGTCCATTGCATTTTTAAAACCATGAACCGGTGCCGTAAAGAGGGAATCAAAGTCGTAGAAATTCACACACTTCTCAATAGCTTCGCGATTGATGATCTTATTGAGCTCGGGATGCATATCCATCTTTTTGAGCACTTTTGGAATTAAGCTATTTAAAAACACTTCCGAATAGATACGATTAAAGCCCTGTTTGAGCAAGTTACTGCCCGCCACTAAATCCACGGGAGCGGCAATCGAAACGGCCGCTTCAAGCAACTCTTTTGCAACCTTAGGGCGCTTGCCACACAAAAGGCAGAGTTGGTTGCCCCCTAAAGAAACGCCCACTGCATAAAGCGGAGCTTCCGGATAGCGAGACTTCACTGTTCGCAAAATCCATTCCATCTCATCAATGTCGCCAGCGTGATAGGTACGAATTTGACGATTGATTTCGCCCGAGCAACTTCTAAAGTGCGCCACACAACCTCGCCAACCGCGACGAATTGTCTCGTCCATCAAAGCTAAAGCGTAGTGGCTGTGAGAGCTTCCTTCCAATCCATGGAAATGGACCAAAACGGGCGTCTTGGGATCCGCGGGTTCAGGCGTTGCCCAATCCACATCAATAAAGTCATCATCGGGCGTATCCCAACGCTCACGACGGTATTGAACCTTCGGTGTTTTGCAAACCTTTGCTGAAAAAATGGTTTGCATATGAGCCCCGGCCATCCACCGAGGGGCTCGGTAGTCAGGAACCACAATAGGCATCAGTTATTCTCTACTTTAATAGTGGGCATCTTCAAAGACATATCTTTTGCGGTCTTTGCAATCGCAGCAGCGGCCTTTAAAGCAATCTCACGATAAACCTCTGCGGCGTAGCTATCGGGCGAAGCCACAACGGTGGGGGCGCCGGAATCGGCCTCTTCACGAATCTTGGAATCTAACGGCAATTGGCCTAAAACATCCACGTGATAGGTTTCGCTCATGCGCTTGGCACCGCCCTCGCCAAAGATGTGTTCCATATGACCGCAATTCGGGCACTTAAACATCGACATGTTTTCAACGATACCCAAAATCGGCACATTGACCTTTTGGAACATCTTTAAGCCCTTCTTGGCGTCCAATAGTGCAATGTCTTGAGGCGTGGTAACCACAATAGCCCCCGTCACGGGCACCGTTTGAGAAAGCGTCAATTGAATGTCGCCGGTACCCGGCGGCATATCAATGACCAAGTAATCCAACTCGTTCCAAGCCGTTTGCGTCAATAGTTGCGTTAAGGCTTGTGCGACCAAGGGGCCACGCCAAATCATCGGCTCATCGGGGTCGATCAAAAAACCGATGGAATTAATTTGCAATCCCAAGGATTCGATCGGATTCATATTTTGACCGTCGTTGGTCATGGGACGACCATAAGCCCCCAACATTAAGGGTTGAGACGGGCCGTAGATGTCCGCATCGAGCATCCCGACACGGGCGCCTTGCTCAGATAAGGCCAAAGCAACGTTGGCAGCCACTGTGCTTTTACCGACACCGCCCTTGCCGCTTGAGACAGCAATAATGTTTTTGACGTTGGGTAATACTTTAAGTGTGCGTTGAACGGCGTGAGCCACGATCTTTTGTTCAACTGCCACTTCAATTTCAAGACCGGCCGCAGAAAAAGCTTTTTCGACATTGGCTTTAACTTCATCGATGTAGCGCTTAGCGGGGTAACCCAACTGAATCGTTACCTTGGCGCCTGCCTCATCAATGTTGACCATACGGGCTGCTACGTAATCGATGCCCATCAACGGATCAATGACTGTCTTTAAAACGTTCTGAATTTGTTCTTTATTAATCACAACAAAAGTCCTCCAAAATAGTTTTACTAATTTTGCGATTTTTTCTCGACAGAAACAAGTGACGACAAAACCTCTTACAAAAAGCTCATTTTTTTCTGTCCTATACATTAGCTATTAGGCTCTTCACACTTTAGCGTGAAAACAACACAAAATTAGACTCACCTTGAATGG
>CAJLGW010000077.1 GCA_905206345.1 uncultured Sutterella sp.
ATTGCAAAAAATCCGCCCAAAGAGCCAATCCGCCCCAAGGCGAGACGTTGTCAGCTTCAGAAAAGCTAATCTGATAGCGTTGAGTGGTCACCACAACCTCCGTCGGCGCTTTCGTTCGGAAAATTCCCTTTATTATCAATAACCTGCCATTGCATTTTCTAATGGAATCCCATTAGAAAATGATACATTAAATCCTTTCCCAATGTCTATTGGAAAATCTGGGATAAATAAGGAAGGTCATCAAACCTTCCTTATTTCAAAAGCACCGCAATTAAAGCGTTCCAAACCAAGTAATGGTCAGCGCATTGATAAAGTCAATCAGGAACGCTCCCACGAGACTGACCACCAACCAAGCCTTCGGATTGTGACCATACTTTTCACCCAAACCCTGCATATTGGTTAAACCCGTCGATGTGGAGCCCATACAGAAACCACAGCCCCCCACCGTTAACATTACGGCATCGTAATTGCGACCGAAGAGATTAAAGAGCACGCCCCAGGCAAAAGCTAACAAAAGAGCCAATTGGCACAACCAGATCGTCAGAAGCGGTAAAGCTAAGTGAACCAATTCGTTGAGCTTTAAGCTCACGATGGCCATTGTCACAAAAAGAGCTAAGGAGATTTCTGCGATGGCGTTCGTTGCCTTATCGTTTTCATTGAAAAAGCCGAAGTAGTCACTTACGTTACGGAAGAGGGCCGCTGCGATCATGGAGCCGATATAAACGGGGAGTGTAAGGTAAGCTCCCAATTCTTCAGAGATGAGTTTGCCCATACTCATACAGATGAGAATCACCGTCAAGGCTTTCAGAATATCAGAGGTCCAAGAGCGACCGTCTTTGTGCAAATCCTCCGGATCGACATTGGTGGTTTGGCTGATTTCTTTGCGCGTCATATCAGGGGTTTTCACCTTGTAACGCTTAATCAACCATTCACCGATCGGTCCGCCGATCAATAAGGAGTTTGTCATGGCAAGCGTTGCCGAAGTAATAGCAACGGCGGTAGCGCCCGTAAGCCCATAGGTTTGCTCAAAGTAAGGGCCAAAAGCAGCAGAGGTACCCAAGCCACCCATCAAGGAAACAGAGCCCACCATGATCCCATATTGGGGATTAATGCCTAAAAGTGTTGCCACGCTCATCCCCAAGACGTTTTGCATAATGGTTAAACCCGTAACGGCCGCTAAGAAAAACGCCAGCATGATGCCACCTTTACGCACCACTTTAATACTGGCCATCAAGCCGATAGTCGTGAAAAAGGCGATCATGAGTTGCTTTTGCATTGTGGGATCAAAGGTCACACGAGCGATGTCAAAGCCTTGTAAAAGCGATAACGTGACGGCAATGATAATACCGCCTACAACGGGGGAAGCAACGGAGAGGCGTTGAAGTACTGAGACTTTTTTCTTCATCCAGGCACCGAAATAATAGACAAGCGCGGCAATGGTCAGAGCTTCTAAACTGCCGAAGTGGATGGTCAAAATATCGGTAGCGGGCGTCATAAGTAAATAAGAAAAAAGATTTGTAGACGAATCGAACTGTACCCGTTACCTAGGTGAAAGCATATAGGGGAAAACTCGCTCACAAAAAAGAAAAGTCCTGAATTTTTTCAGGACTTAACGAAGTTATTGGGCGGTTTTTTCAAAGAACCCTAAGGGTCTTAACTCTTCATCGTAGTAGATTGCCATGGGGGCCGAAACCGTAATGGTATTCATGATGGCGTATTTGCTCACGATGGCGTCTTCAGCTTTCAAAGGATCAGACGTGGTCAAAGGAGCTTGAGCACAAGTCCACATAAAGCCGATAAAGCACATCAAAGCAATCAAGAGATTCGTCCATTGGGTGCCTTGCCACAAGTTCCAACGAGAGATGATGGAAGCTAAACGGAACCAAAGCGCAACGAAGATGACGCCTACTAAAATACCGATCACCACATCGGTGACAATCGGGTAGTGGTTCCAAAATTGACCTAACATCTCAAAAGGAGCGGCCTTGAAGGCTTCCCACTCAGGAGCGCCGAAACCGTGACCGGTCGTATTGATGTAGTGAAGGTTGGCCACGTTGGATAAATAAAACCAACCGAAAACGTGAGCTACAAACACGGTCATGAGTTTGCAGCAGTAGCGATAAACGGCACCGCCTACAATGCTCACGGCAGCAAAAAAGAGGCCCGGCAGTATTGCAAGATAGGCAAACTTCGCATCAAAGCGCAGGCTTGCTTTCCACATTTCGATGTAGTCATCTCGGTGAACAACGCTATCCAAGGGCGTTTGTGTCACAAAGATTTCCAATAAGAGCTCACGGAAAATAAAGCCAATAGCAAAAAAGAGCAAGCCCATGATCATCAAAGAGTAGGCGAGCACCAAGCCTTTGGCTAATCGATTTTCAGGCTCCAAAATCGGAGGAATGTCAGGAAGAAAAGATTTCATTTTTCTCTTTAGGTTAAATAATAGCTTCAATGGCTTCGGAGACTTCAAGCCAAGCCATTTCAAGTTCTTCAACAGCGGCAGCCACTTCGCCACGACGCTTTAACGTGTTGGCGACGTCGTCGGGATTGCCTTCATAAAAAGCAGAATCCGCTAACGTGGCGTCCAAGCCTTTTAATTCCGTATTGAGCGGATTGAGCTTATTTTCAATATCGGCAAGTTTCTTTTGCAAAGGCTTTTTCAATTGCGCAATGCGTTGACGCTCTTGGGCTGCTTGCTGACGTGCTTCTTTTTTATTGGCGTTAGGCGTAACCGTTTCCGTTTTGGCTTTCGCGGCTGTCAAAGTGGCCTTACGAGACTCCAACACCAAAGCGGCATAGTCATCCAAGTCACCGTCAAAGTCTTTCACTTCGCCGTCATGAACGAGCATCAAGCGCTCCGTCGTTGCCGCCAACAAGTGACGATCGTGGGAAACGAGAAGAACGGAACCTTCGAAGGAAGACAGGGCCATTGTCAACGCTTCACGCGTTTCCATGTCCAAGTGGTTGGTCGGTTCGTCCAACACCAAAAGGTTTGGTTTATCCCAAGCTAAAAGGGCTAAGGCAAGTCGGGCTTTTTCGCCACCGGAGAATGGACCGACGGGGCTAGAGGCCATGTCGCCCGAGAACTTAAAGCGACCCAAGAAGTCGCGAAGCACTTGCTCACGCTCTTCGGGAGCTTTACGACGCAAGTGTTGCAAAGGCGTCTCGTCTTCACGGAGTTGTTCAAGTTGGTGTTGGGCAAAGTAGCCGATTTGCAGGCCTTGACCGAAACGGAATTCTCCGTGCTGAACGGCTAATTCTTGGCAAATGCCTTTAATGAGCGTGGATTTACCCGCACCGTTAACCCCTAAAACACCAATACGTTCACCGGATCGAATCGAAAAGCTCACATTATTGAGAATGCGTTTTTCGCCATAGCCCAAGGCAACACTCTTGGCTTCAACCAAATGCTCGGGGCAGCGTTCCGGTTGCAAGAATTCAAAACGCCACTCACGCGTTGCACGTACAGGTTCCACTGCCTTTAAGCGTTCCAGCATTTTAATACGAGATTGGGCTTGACGGGCTTTGGTGGCTTTGTAGCGGAAGCGATCAATAAAGGCTTGCAAGTGAGCGCTTTCACGTTCATAAGCCTTGGCGGCAGCATCTTGTTGGCGCAAACGCTCAATGCGCATGGCTTCAAAGGCACTGTAGTTACCCGCATAGCGACGGATCGTATTGTCTTCAATCGACCAAATGGTGTTCACACTTCGGTCTAAGAATTCACGGTCGTGGCTAATGATGATGGTTGTAGCCTGTTGACGTTTAAGCCACGCTTCAAGCCAAATGACACTGTCCATGTCCAAATGGTTCGTGGGTTCGTCAAGAAGCAATAATTGGGCCGGACACATCAGTGCGCGTGCCAACGCCAAACGGTTGCGCCAACCGCCAGAGAAGTCTTTAACGCGTTGAGACGTTGCGGCTTCGGTAAAGCCCAGACCGTGCAAAATGATTTTAGCCTGGGCTTCGATGGCACCTTCATTGAGTTCAGCCAACGTAGCATGCGCTTGCGCTAACTCCATGTCGGTTTGAGCGTTGGCTAAGTCTTTACGTGCTTCAATTAAGGGGCCATGACCGCCGATAACCCAATCAATGGCAACTTCATCAATGTTGTCGATGTCTTGGGCTACGTGACCGATTAAATGTTGTTCAGGGGCTTCAATATCGCCCGATTCAATCGGGGCATCGCCCAAAATGGCCGCCAAAAGAGAGGACTTGCCGCAACCATTGTTGCCCACAAGTCCGACACGTTCACCGGGGTTGGCTAAAAGCGTAGCGTTCGAGTACAAGACCCGAACGCCACGCATTAAACTGATATCATGTAGACGAAGCATTAAGGCAACTCTTCTTTACGTAAGAGGAACACCATCTCTTCTTCAGCTTCCGTGGCTAACCACGTAAAGGGTAAGCGCGGATAAGCTTCTTCACAAGCAGCACGACCGTCGCCCACTTCAACCACTAATACACCCTTGGGGGTCAAGTGAGAAGACGCTTCAGCCAACATACGACGAACGATATCCAAACCGTCGTCACCGGCACCCAAAGCTAAGGCCGGTTCATGTTGGTACTCGCCCGGAAGGTTATTCATGGCTTCGGTCGTCACATACGGGGGATTGGAAATAATCACATCGTATTGGCGGTCGGGGATTGCATTAAAGAGATCGCTTTCAATCAATTCGATGCGATCTTCTAAGCCATATTCGGCAACGTTGATTTTGCCCACCTCTAATGCGTCTTTGCTGATATCAACGCAATCGATTTTGGCATTGGGGAAGGCTTCAGCGGCCAAAATGCCCAAACAGGCAGAGCCCGTGCAGAGGTCCAACACGCGCGTAACGCGTTCGGCATTGGGAACCCACGGGGCCAATTCATCTTTTAAGAGTTCGGCGATATAGGAGCGAGGAATCAAAACACGCTCATCGCAATAGAATTGGTGATCAACCAACCAAGATTCTTTCAAAATGTAGGGCATCGGAAGCTTTTCGACGGCGCGCAAATGGATGCGTTCCAACAAAAGCTTTAATTCGGCGTTAGAGACACGGGCATCCCAGAAACGATCCAAATCCTCAAAGCCGAGTTTTAATGTGCGAGCTACCAGGAAGTAGGCTTCTTCATAAGCATTGGCACAGCCGTGACCGTAGAAAATCTTATGGGTTTCAAACTGCGTCATGGCGTAGCGAACCACGTCACGGATGGTTTGAAGGCGACATTGTTGGACTTCGTGATCGGTAATCATTTGGCAATCCCGTTTCATTGATAGAAAATAATGATGGCATTTTATCAGTTTTGGGCTTCAAAACACGGACTTAATTACTGTTGAGATAACAAAAAAGAGCCCGAAATTCGAGCTCTTTTAGGCAAAATCTTCAATGAAGATTATTTCTTCATGGAATCCAATGCCTTTTGAACGCTTTCTTGAGACGGACGGAAAGCCGTTAAGCGTTGTTGAACGACGGCAGCGGCTTGCGGCAACATCGTGTTGTAGCGATAGCCACCCTTCACCAACGTCTTCAAAACGGTAGCGAAGTCAAAGTAGCAATCTTCGCGGTTAAACTTGGCAGAGCGTTGCAAGCCCATGAAGTCGACCCAAGTAACGGTGTAGACAATACCCTTGTCATTGACATCACAGTGCGTCACGGCAATGTTGTCACAAACCCAGACGTTGTTTTGCTCTTCGGCTTGTGCCGTTTCTTTCTTATCAGCCATGATGATGGTCCTTTCTATGTTTAATCGAAAATGTATCAGGCGTTAGCGTTAGCTTCTTTAGCCTTGGCTTGCGCTTCGGTTTTCTTAGTGTAAATCGTTGCGAAGACGCCTGCAATCACAATCATAATCATACCGATTAAACCGTTCCATGTGATGTATTCGGCAAAGAAGATGAAGCTCATGCAAGCCGAGAACGGAATGGCAGAAAAGCCCAAGCAAGAACTCAAGAGCATATTGCCGTAGGCGTAAGAGCGCGTCGTACAGATTTGAGCAAGTGTGGCGCAAATGCCCATGCCGACAAGGTAGGCGCCGGATTCAAGTGTGGGCATGTGCATGCCGCCTTGAAAGAGAAAAGCGCCCAAGAGTCCTGCGAGCGTACCGAAACTCGTGAAGTAAAACACGATACGCCAGGAAGGTTCCTTTAAATTGCCCAATTCCTTGATTTGCCAGTAAACGATCAAGTCAATGAAGGCTACCAACAAACAAATCATGGCTGGGATGAGGTAACCGGCTTCAAAGGAGGGTTGTAAAACGGTGGTCACGCCGGTGAACCCGAAGAAAATGGCCAAAATAATGCCCCAGGGCGCAGATTCTTTACGTAACCACGCCAAGATGATGAAGTTGGCGGCCATGAAAAGGGGGGTTGTGTAGATAAGTGTCATATTGGTGCCTAAGGGCATTTCACCGATCGTGAAAAACCAAAGGACAACCGTTGAAGTCCCTAAAACAGAGCGGATGATGTGTCCGCCTAAATGCTCGGTCTTGAGACTTAAACCGTGACTGCGGACAAAGATTAAAATCGTGATAACACCGACCAAGGAGCGGTAAAACACCAATTCAAAGGTGCCGAAGTGACCGCTGCAGAGCTTGACGAAAACGGCCATCATTGAAAAAAGTGCCGCTGCCCCCAAGGCCCATAACGATTGTTTCATCATTTTTATGTGCTCAGTAAAAAGGAGAGTTGGAGAGTGACGGCGCTATTCTAATCCTTTAACTCCTCCGTGTAACTTAGTATTAGCGATAAAGTGGCACAATATCATTGTTAACCATTTGTATTAATCACCATGGCTCAAGAACTTAAACCTTTTCAAAAACACTTTGTGATGCAATTGGCTCGCTATCTTTGGTGGCGAAGTCCGCAAGACTGCGTTAAAAACCCCAATGAAGTGTTGGTCGTTGTCATGAACAAAGGCAAAAGCGAGGACGTGGTACGGGTGTTGCATTACTTTGATCGAAACTTTTTAGTTGAAGTGTTGAAGAGTGAAGATGCCGGCGAACTCGATGATGAGGCTTGGAAGTTTTGGAACGTTGTCTTAGAAGTAGCTTCCTTGGGAAAGGTGCCTCCCAGAGGTCAAAAGAGCTTTTTGCAAGCAGCGCTCATTAATTTTGGTGGCAAGAGTTTTAAATTCAATCCTTCTATGAACACAGCGAAGATGTTCGCTCCTACAACACTTGCCGAGCGTCTGATCCAGATTACGCAATCTGATCAAAAGCCTCTTTTTGATGACATCCTCAGAAAACTCAGGGCAGGGGAGAGTCTTGAAGAAGCGCTGGAAGTGGCAAATAAAATGTTGGGTGGTGCACCGCACGATTTTGAAATCTTAAAAGCGCTTTGCGAAATCGATCGCTATTACAAAGACTCTGGCGACTTAGATGTAGTGACAGAAGCAATTCGTGCTTGGGCACAAAAAGACAAAATGATTAATTTCCCAAAACAAAAAAGTTCTGCCTCTGGTGTTTGAAACAGGACTTTTTGTGTTAAAACAGCGGTTACTTCAATAGACTCAACAGATCGTTAATGCTTTCACTCATCGTCGGGTGAATAAAAAGGTAGAGACGTATCCAAACGTTGTAATTTGGGTTGACAACTATTGAAGGGATAGTTTAAGGGTTTGCACGTAGATTTCGCTAGGGGCAAATTTCACACTTTTTCGAGGATAAGGCGAAAGATGGTACCCAAAAAAGGGGACTGGTCGTGGACATGCGAAAGCTGGGGAAGTTACGATCTAAACTCGCATATAGTCCGTTACAAATTCGCTTGCAAAAATGCTCAAAACATTGCAGGGCGAACGCACTCAAACAATTAAATAATTCAAAATTTCTTTGAAAATCAAT
>CAJLGW010000078.1 GCA_905206345.1 uncultured Sutterella sp.
TGAAACGGTGGACTTTCACCACCAGCAGTGCGCCCAGTCAGGCGCACCAACGAAAGGCATTGCAGAAATTGAATTTGCAGTGCCTTTTGATCTTCTTACCCTCTCTATCCGAGCAATGTGATAGATAGGTGATAGAAAGGTGGGGAAATTACACCTTCTCTTTATAAATCAAATAGTTATTCTATCAACTTTCTAACGGATAGAAAGGATAGAATGTATCGGTCCCGCAAATCGAATTCAAACCCTTGGAAACCATTTTTGTTGACAATTTATCGAATTTTGTCGATAGATAACAATTTGATTTTATTAAGCAATTTAGATAATTTATCGAGAAAACCGCTGTCATAAAATTCGATTAATTGATTCAAAAATGAAGGGGATTAACCATGCAATTTACTCGGCGCAATCTTTTTAAAACCTCTGCTGTAGCTTTAAGCGCTACGGCTGTCACCAACATCATCAGCACCGATGCATTTACGGCTGAAGCCACTTTTAAGCCATCGAAAGAAACTCCGCTATTGCTTAATTTCAATGAAAATTCACTAGGCATGGGTCCGAAAGCCAAAGCAGCGGTCGCAAAGTCACTCACAGAAGCTTTCCGCTAACCCGATGCGGCTCGTGCCGGCGTCATTGAAAAAATCGCTTCTTACTTAAACGTTAAGAGCGAAAACATCACTTTAGGTAACGGCTCTTCTGAAGTCATCCAAGCCGCTGTCCAGGCCTTAATTGTCAAAGCTCAAAAGGCAGGTAAACCCGTTCAATTGCTCGAACCCGTTCCCACCTTTAATTACGCGGAAATCTACTCCAAAGCCATGAATATTCCCGTTGTCATTGTTCCTATTAAGGGCAATGGCGAAATGGATATGGGTGCTTTGAAGAAAGCAGAAAACAATTTCAGAGGTCATACCATTGTATATCTTTGCAATCCCAACAATCCGACAGCTCGCATTTTGGATTCAAAGACGCTCAACACATGGATTAAAACTGCAAAATCAACCACTTTCTTCATCATCGATGAGGCCTATGCAGAATTCGTGACGGACAAAAACTTCCAAAGTTGTGTTGAACTTGTCAAAAAGGGACAGAAGAATGTAATAGTTGCACGTACGTTCTCGAAACTCTTTGCCATGGCCGCATTGCGCCTGGGCTATGGCGTTGCAACAAAAGAAACCGCTACACTCATTGATGGATTCCAATCCATTGACAATACCAATCTTGCAGGCGCTGTCGCAGGTATTGAATCACTGGACGACAAAAACTTCCAAGAGTTATCGTTATTGAGCAACCTAGCAGCCAAGAAAATCGTGATGAATGCCTTCGATGAATTGGGGATCAAATACATGCCTTGCGAAGCGAACTTCATCTTCCACCAAATTAAAGGTAATCATCAGGTCTACAAGGATCGTATGGCTGCGGCTCACGTATTCGTCGGCTGGGCGTTTCCACCCTTCGAGCACTACAACCGCTTAACCCTGAACTTTTCAAAAACTAGATGAGGAATGAGGGAGAAATTTCAAAGAATCTCGTAATTCCTTGTATTTTCATAAAAACCAGTCGCTTTTCGACTGGTTTTTATGTCTGGTATAGATTATAATTATGACTAATCTATCGAGGAAATATTATGATATCTAGCGCCCCTATTCATCCCGTTATGATCGTTAATCAAACTGGCACTCCCTATATCGTTAAGTACAAGAATGAATGGATTGATGGCCGTTCTCGCTGTGTTTCTCGCAAAACCATTGGCAAGCTCGATGGCAAGCAAGTTATCTTCGGTCGTAAGTTCCTCAAAGAAAATCCTCAGTATCAAGGACTCAATGCCATCTACGAAAATAACCGCATTGTCTTTGTTGAAGATAATCCCGATGTACTGAACTTCCTTCAGTTGGCTCAAAAGTGCCGCATGGTCGAAGCCGGAGCGAGTTATGTACTTAACGAAGTGGCACAACAATCGGGGCTAGCTGCCGACCTTGAAGCGGTCTTTCCTCATACTCATCAAGATCTCTTATCTTTGGCTATCTTCTTTATTCTTCAGCCCGAGAGTTCCGTTTGTAGTTTTGAAACCTTTGCTGAAAAAACTTGGCTTCCTGGTCAAAAAGCCCTCAATCCCAGTGCGATTACACGTTTATTCCAGAGCATTTCTGACGACGAGCGTTTTGAATACATGAGACGTAGAGCTGCTCATAGTCATGATCTCTCCGATCATTCCTATTGGGCATTTGACACCACTTCAATCTCAACCTTTTCGAAGACAATTCGCAAAGCACGATACGGTTACAACAAAGAGGACGATGCGTTACCTCAAGTCAATGTGGCTTTATTGATTGATGAGTTCAGTGGTGAACCGATTTACTACAAAACGCTTGATGGTTCACTTAACGACTCCGTGTTGTTGCGTAACCTATTCCTTGAGTTGTCGCAGTTGGACTTAGAAGCTATCAATGTTGTGATGGATCGTGGTTTTTGCTCAATGAATAACCTATTGACGATGTACAAGGAAGACATCGGTTTTATTGTCGGTGCTCGACGTCGTTTAGATTTGGTTAAGCCTGCCTTTAACCGCATTCGTCCTCAACTGAAATTGTGCATTCCCCGAGCTTACCATTCCGAAATCGACGCCTACTGTCAGACAGATTGTTCACCTTGGATGCTCAACAGTCGTGCCAGTGGTAAGGATGAGAAAAAACTCTACACGCACATCTATTACAGCAAAACGAAGGAAGTCGCCGACATTCAAACGGCAACCAGCATGATTAAAGACTATGAGAAGAAGCTCAAAGAAACAGGAAAGCCGGTTGATGATCGCTGGTTCCGTCGATTTTTTAAGAAAACGAGTAACAATCGTTGGGAGCCCGATGATTTAGCTTGGATTGAGTATTGTGAAACGGCTGGCTTTACGGTGTTGTTGAGTAATGAAGTGAGTAATCCGGTAACCGCGATGCAAATTTATCGTCATCGAGACATCGTAGAAAAGGCTTTCTGCAACTTTAAGGATCGATGCTCAGCGCGTCGTTTCCAATGTGAAGAGTTAGCTTTAGAAGGGAAAGTGTTTGTATTGTATGTTGCGTTGAGCTTATTGCTAATGCTCAAGAAGCGTTTATCGAAAGAAAAACTATCCAGTGACAGTACGCCGAAATATCTTGAACAATTGGGTGCGATTAAGTTGTGTCGAATTGACGGAACAACGAAACGATATTGGCAAGAACTTTCAAAACAGGATCGAAAGCTCATTGAGATGGCCAAGGTGGATTTGCCGAAATCTATCATCTAGGTTTCTGCAAAGTTCAGGGTGAAAGTTCTCAAAGACTTTAGAAAGAAAGGCTGGATTTAATTTTTCAAAGATGATGCCGTCAGTACAGAAGATGGTCTCATCATCCATACCATTCCAACCAGCAGATAACATAAAAGCAACCGTACGGCTGCTTCTAAGTGATGGCGTCCCCACGGGGATTCGAACCCCGGTACCGACCGTGAAAGGGTCGTGTCCTAGGCCTCTAGACGATGGGGACCTATGACAATCTCTTTTGGTGGTGGAGGTAAGCGGATTCGAACCGCTGACCCCTTGCATGCCATGCAAGTGCTCTACCAACTGAGCTATACCCCCGAAAGAGAAAACGAATTGTATATGAGGTTTTTTCTCTTTGCAAGGGCTTTTTTAATTTTTTTTAATATTTTTCTCAAACGTATTTAACTTCGAGAATTTCCAAGTGTTGCACACCACCCGGTGTCGGCAATTTTACACTATCGCCCTCGTGAGCTTTTAAGAAAATTCGAGCAATCGGACTAATCCAGCTTACGTCACCCTTAGAAGCATCCGCCTCATCAATACCCACGATTCGGATGGTGTGTTCATTACCCTCTTCATCTTCGTAGGTCACCGTGGCACCGAAAAAGATCTGATCGGTTTCTGGGCGTGTTGAAGGGTCAACGACTTCTGCCAAGTCAATACGTTTATTTAAGAAACGAATGCGACGGTCAATTTCACGCAAACGACGTTTACCGTAAAGGTAATCCCCATTTTCACTGCGGTCACCGTTACTCGCAGCCCAAGATACAATGTTGGTTATCTCGGGGCGCTCAACCTTAACCAAATGCTCACGTTCATCGAGCATTCGGCGATAACATTGAGGCGTCATGTAGTTTTTTGTACCGTGAGGCAAGGCCGGCAAGCCCACATCCTCATCGTCTTCATCGTTTTGAAAATTCGTTCCCATTTTGTTTTTTAACAAGTCTTAACCAATAGGCGTATTTTAATCGTCTTTTTCGTAAAAAAATGCGCTAAAGTTTTCAATAGAAATTGTCTATTTCAATTTAACGATTATTTTCCTGATTCATTTTCGAGTAGAGGCAAGAATTATGAAAAAACTCGCTCTCATTGCTTCCATTTCCGCTTTGGCATTAGCCGGTTGCGCCAATGACGGTTTGTACTATCGCTCCGATACCTACGCTGCTCAAGGCGTCAATCAAGCTCAAGAAGTTCGTACCGTTGAAATTCTTTCCATCGGTGCAGCTAAAGTTGCCGTCCCCAATAAAGAAAGTCGTCGCGACAGTGAAAAGGTCGGGATGCTCTTGGGGGCCATCGCAGGTGCCGCCATCGGTAGCCACAATAACCACGACACGAGTTCTCGCGTCTTAGGTGGTTTAGCCGGCGCTGCAGTCGGTAACATGGCCGGTAGCGCCGTTGCCGGTAATGATTCCACGAGTTACGTTGATGGCGTTCAAATTACGTTCCGCTACAAGAACAAACTCTTTAACTCGGCTCAAGTGGGTTTGCCTTGCGAATATAAGCTTGGCACGGCCATTATGGTGTCAACCTCGCCCACCGAAACGCGTATTCAACCGAATAACCCCTACGGTTGCCCGCGCAAATAACCTAAGGAGAAGACGATGCTGAAAAAAACTTTAGGTCTTAGTGCATTATTAGCCATCCTTATGGTGCCGGTGGCTCATGCCCAAACGACGATGTCGATGGACGAACAAATCGCTCGTATTCAACAAGCTGAGATGGAAATCGAAGAGTACAACTCTGCTCAAGAAGCCAAGCGGGCAGAAGCCGAACGTCGCGCAGCCGACATTAAAAAGCGCGCTCAACAAGCCGCTGAGAAAAAGCGTGCCGCTCAAGAAAAGGCTCGTGCCGAACGTCAAGCAAAACTTAATCGCTATGCTGACGAAAGCACGGAATTAGACCTTGAAATGAAGCGTTTGGACGTGGAACTCAAGCGTGCCGAAGTGGAAGCCCGCAAGGCAGAATTGAAGGCTAAGCAACAATAGTTCCCACGCACTTTATGTTAAAAGTTCTGGATTGGAATGCTTGGGCACCGGGGCTCGATAGCAAAGAGAAGTGGTTGGATTGGTTTAAAAGTCCGATGCCACTTGCTTCTGATGAAAAAGCCCCGGTGAAATTTATTTCGCCCATGATTCGTCGCCGCCTCTCCCCCTTGGGACGAGCGGTGGTGGAAGCCCTTCACCCAATCTACGATCAAGAGTCCGATCAAAACACGCCGATTGTTTTTGCCTCTCGCTGGGGCGATATCGATCTCACGGTCAAACTTCTTGAAAGTTTGACAACCGAAGGCGATGTATCCCCAACTGCTTTTTCAACCTCGGTTCACAATGCAATCGGCGGGCTTTTTTCCATCATCTTTAAGCACCATGGCAATATCAGCGCTCTATCAGGAGTTTCTGCTTGCGCGTCTGCGGCAATCTATGAAGCGTTGGGGTTACTGACTGAACACCCGAGCGTCATTGTCTGCATTTATGATGATCAAACACCGAACGCATTTGCTGACTTTCACCCGACTAACTTCCCCTTTGCTTATTGCTTACGTCTGTCTTTAGCGAAAGACTCTGAAGAGGGATTTTCAATTCAAAGTGCTCCCAGTCAAACCCAAACAGAAACAACGGACACGACAAAAGAACTTGAAGTTCTAGCGTTTTTAACGACAGATCTTGAAAGTTGCGCGCAAAATACCAAACAAATAAGTTATCTTCTTGAAAACAAAATTTAACTAATTTAATTTTCCAAAGACTTTGCACTACACCAAATTTTGTTGGTTTCTTCACTATCAGATAAACAAAAAGATTGTGCCGATAACAAACTTTGTTACGTATTAAGTATGAAAAATTGTAGCTCTTGAGCTACAATTTAACCAAGATAAAGGTGTTGCAATGAATATTATTAAAAAGACCGAAATTTTTGATGAGTGGTTAAATACACTACGTCAAAAGAATCGGATGCTGTCACAAAGAGTTTCTCAAAGGATCCGAAGAATGTCGATGGGGAACTTAGGTGATGTTAAGTCGGTTGGCGGAAAGGTATCGGAGGCTAGAATTTTTTCAACACCTGCCTTACGCCTATACTTTACTGTTGTTGACCAAATTGTGATTATTCTGCTGTGTGGTGGTGATAAGAGTAGTCAGCAGTCGGATATTGAAAAAGCACAAAATTTGGCCGCACAGATTTTTGAGGATATGAAAAATGAAGACAAAATTGATTGATTATGATCCTCTGGACTATTTAAAAGATGAAACAGACTTCAAACTAGCTCTAGAAGCGGCATTTGAAGAAGATCCTGGTGATGGGAGTTTGATTGCGGCAACTCTTGGCGATATTGCTAAAGCTAGAGGAATGACCCAACTAGCAAAAGAAGCTGGCCTGTCCAGAGAGAGCCTTTACCGTTCTCTTTCAGGGAAGGGACGCCCCGAATTTGCTACGATTTTAAAAGTATCTAAAGCACTGGGGTTCTCATTCGTTTTACAATGATAAGCTTCGTTTGAAACGGCTTGGTAGCCTCTAGTAGAGGGCTTCAGGCCGCTTTGCATTGGACTCCGAATGCGATCGGTTCGTTTTCCCTCTACAATAACTGCATTGTCAGAAACTTCGTTGAGCCATTTTATGAAGCGCCTCTCTCGTCAATTCGCGACCGGTTTTGCTTTTTTCACCTTCGGTTTTTTGGGCGTTTTTTATCAGTTCATGCTTTTCCCCGGCATTATCCTTTTTGTTCGAGATTTGGATAAACGCCACAAACTTGCACGCCACATTATTCATCGTACTTTTCTCTTTTTTGTCCACTTTGGTCGATGCATCGGTATTTGGACTTGGGAGACAAAAAATATTGAAAAGTTGCGTACGCCCGGCCAATTGATTCTCGCCAATCATTTAACGTTGGTTGATGTTGTCTTTCTTTTTGCCTTTACCCCTAATGCAAGTGCTGTCGTCAAAGCAGCACTTACCAAAAATCCTTTCACATGGGGCGCTCTGAAAGCCGCGGGCTACGTGATCAATAACGATGAAAGTAATGAACTCATTGACCATTGCGTTGCCGAACTTCACAAAGGTGCAAGCCTCATTATTTTCCCAGAAGGCACGCGCACCCCTCCCGGTCAACGCCCCAAACTCAAGCGTGGTGCCATGAGCGTTGCGCTGAAAAGCCACACCTCTCCTCTGATGGTTCATATCGATTGCACGCCATTGAGTTTGACCAAAAATACCCCGTGGTGGGATGTGCCCGAAAAAACCATGCATTTCAAGTTTAACGTTTTGGGAACGTTGCCCATTGATGCTTATTTAGAGCAATACCAAACACACGCTCCGCTTGCCACTCGCGCCATGAGTCGTGACGTTTTTTCAATTCTTTTCCCACAACTTCGAGAGACCTCAGAGGTACCTCCCAAACTCTCCCGTTAAGTCCCAACCTCTGAACGATGGCTCTTCACACTTTAGCGTGAAAACAACACAAAATTAGACTCACCTTGA
>CAJLGW010000079.1 GCA_905206345.1 uncultured Sutterella sp.
ACGCTCTGTTTCTGTTGCGATATTACCAACAAGAACAGGTTTTCTGTATTTTGGACACCAAACCGCATGGTAAGCAGTTTGATAGATGCAGTTACGTTGAAAGACGATTTTAACCATGGTTAAATAATTCCACACATGGTTGATATTATAATGTTCTCAATTGTTAATTTCTTGCGCTAGCGCAAGCGCAAGACGCGATTCCTCTCGGGGCTAAAGCCCCAAGTTTCCTCGCTATTTTCTATGAAAAAAGTGCGTATCTGAAATTACGAACGTATGATCAATGTTCCAACGCTTTAACACAAAGTCTCCCTATAAGACCGACTTATAAATCGCCAAGACATCATCGCTTGCCAACTTCTTAAATTGCCCAATGGTGCCCGTGCGAGCGCAAGCGCTCTTTGCGCATGCTTCAAGCGCCACCTCATCCAAACCAAAGTCCGAGAGTTTCGAGGGCATTTGCATCACTCGATAGAAGTCACACAAGGCATCAATTCCCGCTTCCACCGTGTCTTTGCCCATAATCTCACGGGCAAATCGTTGCATACGAGCGGGATTGACGCTTGCCACATAACGCAACCAAGCAGGCGTCAACACAACCAAGCCTGCTCCATGCGTGATCTTGGGGTCAAAGGCAGACAGTTCATGCTCCATCGCATGGCACGCCCAGTCTTCGACTTGGCCCAAACCAAAGTAGCCGTTATGCGCCCAACTGCCCACCATCGCCACTTGGCACCAAGATTCATAGTCCTTGGGGTTTTCTAATAATTTGGGGCCAAACGTCATGGCCGTGCGAATAGCGGCTTCAGCTTGAGAAGACACGTAGTCCGTGTTTTCGGTATTGGTGAAGTAGCGCTCAAAGATGTGGCTGATCATATCCACAACGCCCGCGGCAATTTGCTCTTTAGGAAGCGTAAAGAAAAGCTCCGGATTGACGACAGAAATCATCGGGCGGATTTTTTCGCTCGCCGTTCCCAGTTTTAACCCTTCATGATTAATCACCATGCGAATGGATTGTTCGCTACCGGCCGCAGGAATCGTCAAAACGGTCGCAATGGGTAAAGCGCCCGTAATGGCAACGCCTTTCGTGAAGAAGTCCCAAGCATCACCCTCGTACTTGGCCCAAGCAGCGGCCACCTTACAGGTATCGATCACCGAACCGCCACCCACAGCCACGAGGCACTCAAGGCCGGAGCTCACGGCAATGTCTTTGACTTTTTGGGCAAACTCCAACGTCGGATTGGGTCGCACACCGCCTAAAGTGAAGTATTCAATCCCTTCAGCTTCAAGAGAAGATTGCACCGCAGCAATCGTGCCATTGCGCACAGCACTGCCACCACCGTAAACGATCAAAACTTTAGAAATCCCTTGGGCTTTCAAATGAGTGCCTAAACGCGAGTGTTCACCTTGACCGAAAAGAATGCGTGTGGGATTGAAATAGTTAAAGTTGAGCATACAGTGACCTCAAACAAAAAATGGCGGCGACTTTACCAAGTCCAATCACGTTATGAGTGAATTCCGCTATATTAAAAGGTGGGAATGTGACTAAAATTTTACATCTTTATTTTTCTTTGATTGTTAGCTTAATTGATAGGAGTCTAAGATGACCGAAAAGCAAAACTTAGAACCGGACTTACCGCCCCTTTTGCCGGAAACCAAGAACGTGATGGACACGTTGATGGCCTCCGAATTGATTCAAAAGGCCTTGAAGTTGGCCGTTGACCAAGACCAAATGTGCTTGGAAGAACAAATCGCCATCACGGAAATCCCGTCTGCTCCCTTTAACGAACAATTGCGTGCCGCTGACTTTGAAAAGCGTTTTACCGCTTTGGGTCTTGAAGGCGTGCATATTGATGAAGTCGGTAACGTGATCGGTGTTCGTCCCGGTGTCGGTCCTGAACCCCGTACGAAATTAGTCATCGCCGCTCACTTGGATACGGTCTTTAAGATGGAAGACAACTTCAAGGTTCGTCGTGAAGGCAATTGCTACTACGCTCCTTCCATCGGTGACGACTCCCGCGGTTTGGCAGCACTTTTGCAAGTCATCCGTATGTTCCAAGAATTAAAGATTGAAACCACGGGCGACATCATTTTCGTGGCTAACGTCGGTGAAGAAGGCGAAGGCGATCTTCGCGGTGTGAAGCACATCTTCAAAGACCCCAACGTTGACATCGATGCCTTCATTTCCATCGACTGGGCTGACCCGCGTTGCGCTATCGTAGGCGCTACGGGGAGCTTGCGCTATCGCGTGCACTTTGACGGCCCGGGCGGCCACAGCTACTTGGGCTTTGGTCAACCGTCCGCTATTCACGCTTTGATGCGTACGAGCGAAACGTTGGCCAATCTCGAAGTGCCGAAGGATCCGAAGACCACGTACACGGTGGGCGTCATCCGCGGCGGTACGACGGTGAACTCCATCGCTGCTCACGCTTCCATGGACATCGACATGCGCAGTACCGAACACCATAGCCTCTTGGCTTTGCGTGACAAGGTCGTTCCTTGCTTTGAAAAGGCTGCCGCTGACGAAAACGCTCGTTGGGGCATCACCGATGAAGCTAACCAAGTTAAGGTGACGCTTGAGAAGATCGGTGACCGTCCTGCCGGCCAACAACCCTATGAAAGCCCGGTTTGCCAAACGATCCGTGCCGGTCTCTTGGCTTTGGATTTGCCGCTTCATATGTACGCTTCTACGTCCGGTGACCATAACGTCGCTTTGAGCATGGGTATCCCTGCTTTGGCCATGGGCGGTGGCGGCCGTAACTGGAAGATGCACACGCTTGAAGAAGGTTACGAACACGTTGACGGCTACCAAGGCCCGCAATTGACGTTCTTGATGGCTGCTGCCATGTCGGGCGTCAACGGTGTTGCCGGCGGTATCTTGAAAAAGCGCCAACGCGGTTAATGCAACCCTTCACTTAATGTGACAAAAAGGGCTTGGGCGTTAAAACTCAAGCCTTTTTGCTGTGTACAGAAAAAAACGCAAACCGAAAGGGAATGCGTTTTCTTACCTGATTCAATCATTCTGCGGTCTTGCGACGATGACGCGCCTCTTTACGAGGGTCAGTCATGGGTTTTAAGTGATCCCCACGCATCCAGCTGATAAAGTCCTCGACGCTGCAATTGAGCACAATGTCTCTTGCACCGATGGACCAACCGATACTCGGTTGCATATGACGTTTTGCGCGAACTCTCACTTTGGCCATGTTTTGCCTCCTGTGTCGTTTTTGACCGTATATCTTTTAATTTTAACCTAACGATTCTTTGGTCGTCTTTATAGCGCTTAATTTTTTGTGCGTTTTCCAATGCACAAAACTTTGCAAAACAACTGAAGCACAAATTAAAGCCAAACCGATATAAAACGAGAAATTCAAATCCTTGGCTTCATTGAAAATCACCATCGCAAGCAAAATGCTATAGACGGGTTCCAAGTTGTAGCTCAAATTGACCGTGAAAGCCGACAAGCGCTTAAGAGCCTCCACTTGCAAGGAGAACATCCCCACCGTGCAGAACGAGGCCAACATAAAGAGGTAGAAGAAATCGAGGCTTGAGGGCACAATCGTCTCAACCGGGAAGAAATGAAGATAGATCGGCAAAATGGCGCTCATGATCACAAAGCTTGCCAAAATCTCGTAAAACAAAAAGGTCATTAAGGGATAGTCCGACCCCACCCGACGGTTTTCAATCGTCAAGAACGCAGCACCGATGGCTGATAACACCCCCAAAATAATCCCCACCTGATAACGCGTATCAAAGTGGAAAATTAAAGCGATCCCTAAAATCGTCAAGAGACTAAAAGCAATTTCTCGCATGGAGAACTTACGATGACTCCAGATGGGGTCGATGATCGCGGTGAAAAAGCCCAAAGAAGCAAAACACACCACGCCAATCGAGACGTTGGAATATTTGATGGATGCGTAAAAGAGCAACCAGTGAATGGCAAGCAGGAGTCCCACCCAACTGATTCTCAAAATGTCTTTAATGGGTAGGCGAATCTTGCCTTTTGTGAAAACCAAATACAAAAGGAAAAAGCCGCTTGCCATCATCACGCGATACCAAACGAGAAGCGCTTCGTTAACGGTAATGAGTCGCCCCAAAACACCGGTAAAACCGGCTAAAAGAATGGAAGCGTGTAAAAGAATAAAGGCGTATTGCATATCCGTTTTCAATAATGACAAAAGAGCCCGTCACTCAGAGCTCTTAATTTTGTCTCGTATGATACAAAAATACTCAGATGTTTGAAGTTCTTTTCCGCCTTTAGACAGTCCAGAACTTCACAAACAATAATCTGACAGGAACTAATCGTCTAGAAATTTTCCTTTAATTTCCTCTGGTAAGTATCGAGCTAACTCCAACACCAACTCATGGACCTTTGTTCCGGGTGATATTTGAGAAGGTGGTACACCTTTATTTTCATCAATGATTCTTCTAGCAAATCTCACTGCTTTCTTAGGATCGCCGTTACACTCTAGTAAAACATCGAAGATATTTTCAATGTTCTTCCCATAGCGACAAGGGATATAGTCATTAAGTTTGGCAATGTAATCTTTACGTGAAACATTCGATGTTAGGTTTTCAAAATGCAGTAAAAACCAAAATTCAAAACATTCGTTACTCCAAATGCTGTGATATCGGACAGAATCCTTCGCATTAGTATTTAACTGATTGATTTTGTTGCTTACTGCATTGAAAGCATCGTCGGAATAGTCGTCTTTATCAAAGACGCACCCAATCTCACCTGTTGTGATTTTTTCATTACGAACGAAATCTTGAGCATCGTTCAAAATTCGAAGCGTTTCTTTGCCCAAACCGGACACATGAATATGAACGGTCTTGCGATAAACTGCACAGACTTGATGAGTTTTTCAAAAGAACGGAAATAGTTGGGCTCCGTTTTTTCCCCTTCACAAAAGATGTAATGGGTGACACCTGTCAGTTCACGAAAACCAACACGTCTTTTAACTTTCCACCGATCACTAGAGTGCTTTTTCATTGTTCATTTCGCCCCATTCGATGATGGGCTTTAAATACGGATCCGCCCCATATTTGCCTTCCAAATATTGTTTTGCGTACTGAGCATCCTTACGCACCTCTTTAAAGTCTGCGAGCGAATAAAGATTAGAGTTTTGTTCTTCTCCTTTAGCGACAAACCAAATTTCATCTCGACGGAACACTTCATTATTCATCGTTGTCAAATCGTGAGACGTGAAAATCAATTGTGAGTGTTTATGATTAATTTGCGGATCGTTGTACAAACCAAGGATGTATTTCAAAAGCATCGGATGCAATTTTGCATCCAATTCATCGATAATCAACACCCCACCGTTTAATAGACTAGTGGCAATCACGGGCAACAGTCCGAACAACTTTTTCGTGCCGCTTGATTCATCTCGTAATGTCAATTCAACATAGCCATCACCGATACGGTGTTTTGTGAACACTTCGATATTATTATCCGGACGCTCTTCAGTTCGGAAGTCAACAATATCGACATCCATTTCTTTAAGCATTTCCAATACGAGTTTTTTTACCGACTCAGAACGGGAGATGGCAATTTGCAATTCCTGAATAGGATTGCCGTAATTGACAAACATAATCTTGGATCGGAACCAATCAATAACGTCTTTGACAATCGGGTTCTTTAAATTCGTAATCGCAAGGTAAGACAACAAAGGAAGATTTGAAGACAAAGTATCCGAAATCTTTATCTCTTTAAAATCACCCATCAAGTTTGTTGTTTCGTTTGTTCGGGTGAATAGTTTTGAGGGTCTCTTTGTCGAGTATTTAAGTCGTCTCAAACTCTCAAAAACAACCTCATCATTGAGTAGTTTCAATTCATAGCAATACTCTGCTAACTCGGCTTGAAAATAAATTTCAAAGCAAGTTGGTTCTGATTTCATTTTCGGATCAAAGGCAAATGGAACAATTTCCTGATCTGAATAGTGACGTTTCTTCCCCTGTGCTGCGTTTATCGTTAAGTCAATAGGAACGATAACTTTATCAAGCAACGCTCCCATAGCTTGCAACACATTGGACTTACCTCCACCGTTTGGCCCATAAACAACGGCTAACGGAAGTAGTTTCTCGCCCAATTGTGACGGAATGAGTTTATCTTCCAACTCTGTAATATTGGTCGCTTGCATATCAAGCGTGATAGTGTCTTTAATACTTCTGAAGTTTGAGACGGAGAATTGCGATAGCATAAAAACCTCCTTTTTACGATTATACGTCGTTTTATGAGATTTTTTCTCATAGAATAACGCATAATTCATAATTTTCTGCTTTTGAACGCAATCATAAACATCCAAACTGTCACAAAATTGCTAACAGCCTGTTTTCTCAAAACTGACCTAAAATCAGCTCTCAAGAACGATTTTTCCAAAGCCGATCAATCAGTCTGTGATATAGTCAAAGAAGAACGCCATTTTGAGGAACCTCACGATGCCAAAGAATCAAAAACAAACACAACCCGTGCGCAATGGCACGGCTTTCTCTGACCTTTTCCAAGACGTCTTCGGACTCGAGGCTTGGGCGGAACAAAAAAAGACCCCCAACGCCCGTCGAACCGTTCCCTGGCAATGGGTCATCTGGGGCGGTTTAATCTTCTTTTGCTTGGGCTGGGGCATTAGCCACAGTGCCAACTCTTTCTGGATTTTAGTGGTGGCTGTGGCCGCAGCGGTCATTGTCTTTTTGGCCCGATCCACCGAAACCGTTGAGCCGCAAGTCTTTCTTTTAACGGATAACCGTACGGAAGAACAAAAGAAAGCCTATCGCAACCAAACTCCCAAGAAACCCGCTCCTCGCAAGCGCCCAGCCCGTCGCCCTCAAGCGGCAAATCAAGCCGCTAAGGCCGAACAAACGCAAGTGAAGGTCGCCGAGACCACTCCTCAACCGGCCGTGAAGGCTGAAGAAGCTACGACAGAAAAAGCCACTGCGACTGCTAAACCCAAGCGCCAACCTCGTAAGAAACCGGCACCTAAGACGGGTTCCAATGCAACTCCTAAGGCCACACCTAAGGTAGCAGAGGTGAAAGAATCGGTAGCTGCACCTGTTACGACGGATGCAAAACCCGCAGAGTCAAAAGCTAAGCCGGCTACTAAGAAGCCAGCAACAACAAAGCCCAAGGCACCGAGAGCTCGTAAGCCTCGTACGCCGGCTGCTAACCGAGCACCTCGCGCAGCCAAAGAGGCAAAGCCTGCAGCGCCCGAAGCACCGGTAACGCCCGCCCAAAACTAGAAGCGATTTAATCGCAATCGGCCCGAGAAAATTTCTTTCTCGGGCTTTTTCTTACCGTTAACCCGTAGTTCAAACACCTTAGAACTGCCTAAAGTACTTATAGATAAACCCTAATTGTTAACGGTACGATAGAGAAGAACTGTCGATGGACATCTTTGTCCACGCATAAGAGTTTTTGAGCAAGAAAGGAGTTTCAAATATGTACTTTGACAGTAGGGGATTTCTAAAAAATCCTAAAAAAGCTCGTTGCGAGCCAGTTTTTTTTTTC
>CAJLGW010000080.1 GCA_905206345.1 uncultured Sutterella sp.
CCAATTCTGTTTTTAATTTCATACAGTTAGGCTTTATTCAGCTGATAAACTCAGGGCTGAATTAATCGAAGGTTAATCGACCAAATCGGTTTTGAGCAAAAAGCCTTGGGGCAAAAATCCCGAGGCTTTTTTATGTCTAGACCCAAATAGATGAAGCTCTACTTCCACTTCACGTAACGACGAGCTTTTTCATCCACCCCCGTCACTATCCCCGCGTCTTCCAAGGCTTGCATCAACTTTTTCGCGCGCTCCTCATCAATTCGGAATTGATTCATAAAGCGCGTCAGGGTCTTTTTCTCATCAATCACCAATAGGTCTTTCGCGGGCTCCAAAAGCGTCTCAGGCGACTCACTAAGATCAAACCCCGCAGAGGTAAATACGTCTCGGACGGTTGCGCTTAACGTCGTGATATAAGCGTCTGTCGTGTTTTTCGATGGTGTGGGCAGCACCAACATATCGGCGCGTTCGAACGGTTGATGAAGCGCTTTAAGTCGCGCTTGCGTGATACGACGAGGCTGCATCCGCGCGCGTCCGATGCGCTCAGTCACCGCTTTTGCCATCGTTGCGCTTGCAAGCGCCTCATAAAGGTAGGCACTCAAGACAATGATGATTTTGGGCTCATAGCGCTCCAAGGCCTCAAGGACTCGCTCACCGTGCTCGGCATAAAAAGCCACGGTTTGAGGCCCATGCAGGTGCGTTGGCACTTCGTCACACCACACGACTTCATGGGTGAGACGTTCGACTTCATTGGGGCGAGAGACGCTCTTTGTTAATCCAATCCCCCACAAAGAAAACCAATGGGCTAACGCATCACGAATCTTTCCTTGCTTTACGTTCGGTGCGAAGTAGTGTGCACGATCGTCATGATCGTAGCCCACGGCTCCTTGCCCAGGCAAAGCAACGATTAAGATGCCACCTTTGTAGTTGACTTCGTTATCCATTTGAATCACTTTACAAAAAAGGCGTGACAAGACCCGCTCGACACGCCTTTTAGAATGAACACTTAAACGATTAGATTAACTTCAAACCGCTTTCGATGTTAGCAATGACCGTGTCTTTACCGAAAAGTTCCAACGTCTTATCAAACATCGGAGAGACCTTTTCACCAAAGACCAACACACGAACCGGAACAGCAATCACAGGCATCTTCACACCCATTTCATCCATGATGCTCTTTAAGACACCGTAGATGTTTTCTGAGTTCCAGACTTCAACCGTGCGGGCGCGTTCCAAGAAGAGTTCAACAGCCTTCTTGCTCTTTTCGTCAGCCAATACTTCCTTGACCAATTCGGGATCGCGCGTAAGCGGTCGGTAGAATATCATGCAAGCGTCTGCCAAAGCTTCGAGCGTTTCCGGACGTTGCTTGGTGATTTCCATCACGCCTTCCAAGTCGGCGTTACCATCAATCACACCGCCGCGAGCTTCAATGCGCGGACGCACCAAGGTGGCCAAACGAGCATTATCGGCTTCAGCGATATAGAGGTGGTTTAAGTGATTTAACTTCTTCGGATCCAAACAAGCCGGGGACTTCGAGCAGTGAGCCAAGTCAAACCATTCGGCCAATTGAGCCATCGTGAACTTTTCATCGTTGCCGTGACCCCAGCCCAAACGAGCCAAGTAGTTCACCAAAGCTTCAGGCAAGTAACCCTTTAATTCGTAATCCATGACGCTTGCGTCACCGTTACGCTTACTCAACTTACGGTTATCAGGGCCGTTGATCAACGGCAAGTGTGCAAATTCCGGCACTTCGTAGCCCAAAGCCGTATAGAGGTTGATTTGACGCGGCGTGTTGTTGATATGGTCGGCACCACGCACAACGTGGCTCACCTTCATGTCAATATCGTCAACCACCACGGCGAAGTTATAGGTCGGGATACCGTCACCGCGCATGATCACCAAGTCGTCAAGTTCAGAATTTTCGAAACTGATTTCGCCGTAAACCATGTCCTTCCACGTCACCGTGCCGTTGTCGGGATTGCGGAAACGAATGACAGGCGTCACACCTTCCGGGATTTCACGACCGACACAGTTTTCAGGACGCCAACGGCCGTCGTAGCGCGGCTTAAGCTTCTTGGCCATTTGGTCTTCGCGAAGCGCGTCGAGTTCTTCCTTCGTGGCATAGCACTTATAGGCCAAACCCTTTTCCAACATTTCGTCAACGACTTCTTTATAGCGAGCCAAACGATCCATTTGATAGATCGGGCCTTCGTCGTATTCCAAGCCAAGCCACTTCATGCCGTCCAAAATGACGTCAACGGCCTCTTGCGTGGAGCGCTCTTGGTCGGTGTCTTCAATACGGAGCAAGAACTTGCCGCCAATGAAGTGACGGGCATAAGCCCAACAATAGATGGCCGTGCGGGCCGTCCCCAAGTGCATCATCCCCGTGGGACTCGGTGCAATACGTGTACGAATTTCTTTCATTTTTCTCTATAAGTAAAAAAGTAAGAGTGAATTGTTTATTTTAACACCTAGCCTCATGAATAATCGAACAATCCACCCCTGCTATAAGTAAGAATGTGCAAAAGGTGCACTTTTTTGACATTTTTTGTTCAAACGATTGTGCATAACCTCTTCACGAGTGTGCAATACGCTGTGGAGAACTCACAATTGCTCAAAGACTAAGCAAGAAAGCGTTCGAAAGTCTTTCATCTCACTTTGTGCATTACACACAATTTTTGTTGAAAGCGTTGTGCATAAGTCCTTCAAAACCTCTCAACAAAAAAATGGACCCGCGTTAAACGAGTCCACTTACTTTGGGTTTTCTCTTTAATAGAGATTAGAAAAGATAACTCACGCCACAGCCAAAGCCATACATGATGTCATCTTCCATCATGGGGCTATCCTTGATTTGCTTGCTGTAAGAACGAGCAGATGCTTCTGCATACACTAAGATGTTGTTGGTGACAAAATAGTCAGCAACAACACGAGCGTAGGGAGAGACACCTCCATCGGCATTGTAGGCGGCAATACCGCTCTTGGCGGACTCTTTCTTAGAGACTCCATAGTAGTAATCGTTAAACTTATCGTTCGTCCACACGAAACCCACTTGCGGGGTGATACCCAAACGACCAAAATCAAAGCGCTTTAAATAGCTCACGTCGGCCTTCAAACCGTCGCTTTTACCGGAAATGTCGCCACCGAAGTCAACATTCAAAATACCGAAATCGGTGTGCCAAGCGTAGCCGATGTTGGCAAAAACACTCGCGTCACGATCGTCCAACATCTTCATTTGACGATCGTCACTGTCGCCTGCGTCAAATTCGGTCGGCATGTAAGACACGCCCAAACGCACACGGTGACTGTCCGTCTTTAAAAGGTAAGCACCGGCAGAAAAACCGATCCAGTAGAAGTGATCGGTTTCGATGGATACGGCAGGCACGGCATACGTTTCAATATCCATACCACGGTAGCCAAAATCAAAGGCGTGAACACCGGCACCCACAGAGCCCTCTAAGGCCATGGCTGGCGTAGCAAAGGCAGCAACAGTAGCAGCAAAAGCAACAAATTCTTTTTTCATTTTTTGTTTTATAAAGAGATGAACAAAAAAAGTGAATACTTATTCACAATTTTGGCAGTGAAGTTTACAGTCTCTGAATGCAAAAATCATTACAAAAATAAATAATCGGTCACTTAATTTGTAAAGTTAAAAAAAGGGCTGACCACCCGAAGGCAATCAGCCACAATTTTTTGTATCAACTCACGAACGTGAATTAGAGGCTCTTAACCTTTTCAACGAGGCTAGCGAAACCAGCCTTGTCGAAGATAGCCATATCGGAGAGAACCTTACGGTCCAAAGCGATACCAGCCTTCTTCAAGCCGTTCATGAACACGCTGTAGGACATGCCGTTGGCACGAGCACCAGCGTTGATACGAGCAATCCACAAGCGACGGAAAACGCGCTTCTTGTTGCGACGGTCACGATAAGCGTATTGACCGGCCTTCATCACCGCTTGCTTAGCAACGCGGAACACATTGTTACGACGAAGGATAAAGCCCTTGGAGAGCTTCAAAATCTTTTTATGACGGGCACGAGCCGTTACACCACGTTTTACTCGGGGCATCTTCTTCTCTCCTATTAATTATGCGTAGGGCATCATACGATGGATGGACTTGCTATCAGATTCGTGGATGGTAACCATACCACGCAAATGACGCTTGTTCTTCGTCGTACGCTTGGTGAGAATGTGACGCTTGGTAGCGTGGCCGCGCTTGATAGAACCGCCAGAGCGCACTTTGAAACGCTTGCTAGCAGCCTTCTTAGTCTTCATCTTCGGCATTTTGACCGATTCCTTTTGTTATTAGATGATCACTGGTGCTTTCGACCCTCGAAAGACTTGTTGACCAGGTCTCACTTGTTATGACCAAGCCCCTTTTTTACTCGTATCAAGGCTTAAAAAGACCGCCGTGAACATTAATCCAAAGAATGGCTTGGCTATGAAAAAACGTGATTATATTACTTCTTACGCTTGGGCGCAAGCACCATAATCATTTGACGGCCTTCGAGCTTGGGGAAGGACTCCACTTGAGCCACTTCTGCCAAATCTTCCTTAATGCGCGTCATCACATCTTGGCCGAGGTCTTGGTGAGCCATTTCACGACCGCGATAGCGAAGCGTCACCTTGGCCTTGTTGCCTTCGGCTAAGAAGCGCACCAAAGCACGAAGCTTCGTTTGATAATCGTTTTCGTCAGTGGCAGGGCGGAATTTCACTTCCTTAACCTGAATGACCTTTTGCTTGGCCTTAATCTCTTGTTGACGTTTTTGTTCTTGGTAACGGAACTTGCCGTAATCCATTAATCGGCAAACCGGCGGCACTGCCTTAGCAGCAACCTCAACCAAGTCAACCCCCGCTTCTTCAGCCATGGCCAAAGCTTCGGAGGTACGCACAACCCCAATCTGGGCTCCGTCTACACCCGTTAATCGAACTTCGGGCACTCGAATCTCATGATTGATTCGATGGGTACGTTCTTGAGCGATGATAGTTCTCCTGATATTCACTAAAGATTTCCGCCTTTGCGGAAAACGCTACTTTAACACTTTTGTTTCCAACTTTGGGAACAATTGTCGGGTTTTTACTCTAAAAAACAACACATTTTGATTGCATTGGCCGTAAATAACCCACATGACTTACAAAAAGAGAGTTTAGCTACAGTGAAACCAAACTCCCTTTCTTAACGATTAACTTAAAGAATTATTCGTTGACTTTGTCGGCAGCAAGCTTAGCCACCATTGCGATAAAGTCATCAACCGGCATTACGCCCATGTCCTTACCGCCGCGGGCGCGGATAGCCACCGTACCGGCTTCTTTTTCCTTTTCACCGACAACGGCGATGAAGGGCAACTTCTCAAGACTCAACTCACGAATCTTGTAGTTGATCTTTTCGTTACGAACATCCTTCTTCACGCGCAAACCGGCTGCCTTCATCTTAGCGGCGATTTCATCAACATAGCCGATTTGACCTTCGGTGATGTTGGCAACGGCCACTTGAATCGGGCTCAACCACACGGGCATGGCGCCTGCATAGTGTTCGATCAACATACCGATCCAACGCTCCATCGAACCAATGATGGCACGGTGAAGCATCACGGGAACCTTACGCGTATTGTCTTCTGCGACGTATTCAGCACCCAAGCGACCCGGCATTTGGAAGTCAACTTGAATCGTACCGCACTGCCAAGAGCGACCCAAGCAGTCCTTCAAGTGATATTCCACCTTAGGACCGTAGAAAGCACCTTCACCCGGCAAAATTTCATATTCCAAGCCCAAAGCTTCCAAGCTGTCCATCAAAGCTTTTTCAGCCTTATCCCAAACCGCATCTTCACCGATACGCATTTCCGGGCGCGTAGCAATCTTATAGGCAACGCTGTGGAAACCGAACGTTTCATAAACCATCTTGACCAAACGCGTGAAGTCTTCGCATTCCTTCAAGATTTGATCTTCCGTACAGAAGATGTGACCGTCGTCTTGCGTAAAGCCGCGAACACGCATTAAACCGTGCAAAGAGCCGGACGGTTCATTGCGGTGGCATTGACCGAATTCACCATAACGCAACGGAAGATCACGGTAGCTGCGCAAATCGGAATTAAAGATTTGAATGTGGCCCGGGCAGTTCATGGGCTTTAAGGCGAAGTAGTGGTTTTCAGACTCCGTCGTGAACATATTTTCACGATACTTCGCCCAGTGACCCGAACGTTCCCACAACGTGCGATCCAACACTTGCGGGGCCTTCACTTCATCGTAACCGTAGTCACGGTAAATCGTGCGCATGAACTTTTCAACTTCTTGCCACAAAGCCCAACCCTTGGCGTGCCAGAAAATCATGCCCGGTGCTTCGTCTTGTAAGTGGAACAAGTCCAATTCCTTACCCAAGCGACGGTGGTCACGCTTTTCAGCTTCTTCCAACATGGTCAAATAAGCCGTCAAGTCGTCCTTCTTAGCAAAGGCCGTACCGTAAATGCGTTGGAGCATTTCGTTCTTGGAGTCGCCACGCCAGTAGGCACCGGCCACCTTCATCAACTTATGAACCTTCAACTTACCCGTGCTCGGGACGTGAGGGCCACGGCACAAGTCAATGAAGTCGCCTTGTTCGTAAAGGGAAATCGTTTCACCTTCAGGAATAGCGTCAATCAACTCAGCCTTGTACTTTTCACCCAAACCTAAGAAGAATTGGATAGCCTCTTCGCGCTTCATTTCCTTACGAACGAGCGGAATGTTCTTGGCAACCAATTCGTCCATCTTCTTTTCGATGGCCTTCAAGTCTTCGGGCGTGAAGGGACGAACGTAAGAGAAGTCGTAGTAGAAACCGTTTTCAATGGACGGTCCAATCGTCACTTGAGCTTCCGGATAGAGGCTCTTGACGGCTTGGGCCATCAAGTGAGCTGTCGAGTGACGGATGATATCGAGGGCTTCGGGATCTTTATCGGTCACGATGGCCACTTCGGCATCACGATCCACCACAAAGCTCAAATCCACCAACTTGCCGTCAACCTTACCGGCCAAAGCGGCCTTGGCAAGACTAGAGGCAATATTTTTTGCGATATCAGCAACCGACAACGGTGCTTCAAACTCGCGTTTGGACCCATCGGGTAACGTAACGGTCAACATCTTCAGCTTCCTTTCAGATATAAAAAATGCGGCTCAGTTCGTAGCCGCACTTCTTTGAATTTTGAGATTTTTCCAAGCAACAACAAGCGGGCTCGTTAACGAATTGTTAAACGAGTTGTTGTAGTTCGTAAAGTCTTAAAGTAATGCATTGATAGAAAAATCATCCAATAGATTTCTTGATTTTATGCCTGTCGGCCAAAGTTTGCAATTTCACAGGGCGAACGCACTCAAACAATCCCGGATTCAAAAACGAAGTGCAATTGATGT
>CAJLGW010000081.1 GCA_905206345.1 uncultured Sutterella sp.
TGTTACCACTTTTTGCTTGGGTTTTACAACTTTCACGCTAAAGTGTGATGAACCGTTAATAAAAATACTAGAGAAAATCCTTTAAATTCGGTAAGATAGGCCCTCTTTCAACTTTTGGCCAGTAAAGCCATGTCTGAACGCGAATTATTATTATCTGATTTCGATTACGACTTGCCTCAAGAGCGTATCGCACAGTTTCCCTTAGCCGATCGCAGCGCAAGCCGTCTTTTGCACGTCGAACCTGAAAAATTAACCGACTACCACTTCAAAGACATCGTTGATCTTCTTCGCCCCGATGACCTTTTGGTGATGAATAACACCAAGGTGATCAAAGCCCGTCTTTTGGGTAAGAAAGAAAGCGGTGGTGCGGTCGAAGTTTTAATCGAACGTGTTACGGGTGAGAAAACCGCCATTTCCATGGCGCGTGCAAGTAAAAGCCCCAAGGCCGGTACGAACTTAATTTTTGAGGCCGAAGGCCGTCAAGAAGTGGTCCACGTGACGGGGCGTGAAGGCGAATTCTTCCTTTTAGAGTTTGAACACCCCGTTTTAGAAGTGTTGGATGTTTTCGGTAAAGTGCCACTTCCTCACTATATTGAGCACGCTGCAACCAAAGCGGACGAATCTCGCTACCAAACGGTTTATGCCAAAACGCCGGGTGCGGTTGCCGCTCCCACGGCCGGTCTTCACTTTACCGATGAGATTTTGAACGCCTTGCGTGAAAAGGGGATTCAAACGGCTTTTGTGACTTTGCACGTCGGTGCCGGTACTTTCCAACCAGTGCGAGTGGAAAAACTCTCTGAGCATGTCATGCACTCGGAGTGGTACACGATTAGCGAAGAGACCGTGAAGATGGTCAATGAAGCCAAAGCCGCCGGTCGTCGTGTGGTCTCTGTCGGCACAACGAGCCTTCGTGCGCTTGAAAGCGGTGCCGTCGCTAAAGGTGTTTTAGGGGCCGGAAGTCGAGATACGCGCTTATTTATTAAGCCCGGTTACGAATTCAAAATTATTGATGCGTTAATTACGAATTTCCATTTGCCAAAGTCCACCTTGATGATGTTGGTGTCCGCTTTAGCCGGGAAAGAGCGCATTGAATCTGCTTACCAATATGCCATTGAAAAAGAATACCGATTCTTTAGCTATGGCGATGCCATGCTTTTGGAAAAAAAGCCGGAGTAATGACAAGTGAGTCTTGAATTTAAATTAAAGAAAACCTCGGGCAAAGCTCGCCGAGGCGAAATGAAGCTCAATCACGGTACGGTGCAAACGCCGATCTTTATGCCGGTGGGTACGTACGGTACCGTTAAGGCCATGTCGCCGCGTGAATTGGAAGAAATTGAAAGCCAAATCATTTTGGGTAACACCTTTCACTTATGGTTGCGCCCCGGTCTTGATGTGATTGAAAAGCACGGCGGTCTTCACCGTTTTATGGGTTGGGATAAGCCCATTTTGACGGACTCGGGTGGCTTCCAAGTCTTTTCTTTGACGGGTCTTCGCAAGATTACTGAGGAGGGCGTGAAGTTTGCCTCTCCTATTAACGGTGACAAGCTTTTCTTGACGCCTGAAGTGTCTATGCAAATTCAAAAGGTGCTCAATTCTGACATCGTGATGGTGTTTGATGAATGTACGCCTTATGAAATCAAGGGTCGTCCGGCAACCGAAGCCGAGGCCGCCAAGTCCATGCGTATGTCGCTTCGTTGGGCCAAGCGCAGTAAGGACGAATTTGAACGCTTGGGTAACCCCAACGCACTTTTCGGTATCGTGCAGGGCGGGATGTTTGAGCACTTGCGTGAAGAGTCATTACAAGGCTTAAAGGAAATCGGTTTTCATGGCTATGCCGTGGGTGGTTTGTCTGTGGGTGAACCCAAAGAAGACATGCACCGCATCATGGAAAAGATCGTTTGGCAGTTGCCTGAAGACAAACCCCGTTATTTGATGGGGGTAGGGACGCCTGAGGATTTGGTCGAAGGTGTGAGCCAAGGCATTGACATGTTTGACTGTGTGATGCCCACGCGTAATGCTCGTAACGGGTGGTTGTTTACGCGCTACGGTGACGTGAAGATTCGCAACAGCAAATACAAAGACGATTTGCGCCCGTTGGATCCGACTTGCAATTGCTACGCCTGTAAGAATTTCAGCCGTGCCTATTTGCATCACTTGCAAAAGGTTAACGAAATCTTGGGCGCTCGCTTAAATTCCATTCACAACCTTCATTACTACCTCAATTTGATGAAGGAAATTCGTGAAGCGTTGGATAACGATCGCTTCGAAGAATGGCGTGATCAATTCCATCGTGATCGTGCTCGCGGTGTGGATTAACCGTTAAGACAAATTTTGTTGCTATTTTGGGGTCAAGATTGTGAGAAACCCTTGACCCAAATGTGCGAAAGCACAGAGTGAGTCCCGTATAATTCAAAAACATTCACGTAAAGAAAAATTCTTTACAACTGATTTTTTGTCATGGAGAAAAACATGTTCTTTATTTCTGATGCCTATGCTCAAACGGCGGCTGCCGGTGGTGATGCTATGAGCTTTATCACGAGCCTTTTGCCGATGGTTTTGATCTTTGCGGCTTTCTGGTTCTTCTTGATCCGCCCGCAACAAAAGCGTCAAAAGGAACACGCCAAGATGGTCGATACGTTGGCTACGGGCGATGAAGTGTTGACGATTGGCGGTATCGCTGGTCGTGTGGTGAGCATTGAAGAACAATACATGGTTATTCAAATCGCTAACGTTAAGGCCGAACAAGTTACCTTGACGATGCGTCGCGATGCCATCCAAGCCGTTTTACCCAAGGGTACGATTAAGACGTTTTAATACGTTAGAAAACAGAACCGTCATCAACCACGGTTCTGTTTCATTTAGCGGCTAACTAAAAACAAAAGTGAAATCCGCTATTGGAGAGCGCGTCGCCTGACGACGTTCTCTTTTTCCTTTTTAACGAGGTCATACAGTGAATCGCTATCCATTATGGAAGTACATCATCATTGCCCTCGCTTTGATTATCGGCATGATCTACACGGCACCGAACTTCTACGGGGAGTCGCCTGCTGTTCAAGTCTCAAGCCAAAAAGCGACGGTCAAGGTTGATGAAGCGCTCTATGCGCGAGTGCAAGCGGCCTTAACCGAGGCACAATTGCATCCTAACGGTCTGTTCTTTGAACAAGGGACCCAACAAAACACGATTCGTGTTCGTTTCGATCCGACGCAAGCTGAACAACAACTTCAAGCCAAGGAAGTGATCGAGCGTGCTTTAAACCCCGATCTGACCGATCCGTCTTATGTTGTGGCATTGAATTTGGTGCCCAATACCCCGCAATGGCTCTTGAGCTTGCATGCTCTGCCCATGTATTTGGGTTTGGACTTGCGAGGCGGCGTGCACTTCATGCTCGAAGTGGACATGGAAGCAGCGGTTCAAAAGCGTGTTGATGCTTTGGCTTCTGACCTTCGTTCTCAATTCCGTGACAAACGCATCCGTCATGCCGGTATTACGCGTGCCGGTAACGCTTTGGACGTGACGTTCCGCTCTGAAGAAGAACGTGGTAAGGCTCGTGACCTCTTGCGCAACACCCATAACGATTTGACGATTGAAGAGCGTGAAGTTGATGGTCGCTATCACTTGATTGCCACGATGACGCCCTCTTCTTTGCAAAACGTGATGGATTACGCCTTAAAGCAAAACATCTCTACGCTTCATAACCGTATTAACGAATTGGGCGTGGCAGAACCCGTGATTGCTCAACAAGGCGCAACGCGTATTGTGGTGCAATTGCCTGGTGTCCAGGATACGGCTAAGGCTAAGGACATTTTGGGTCGTACGGCAACGCTTGAAATTCGTATGGTCGATGACTCTCCCGAAGCTTACGCACAATTGAGCACCGGTACGGTGCCCTTTGGTGACGAACGCTACCTTGACCGTGAAGGTAACCCCATTTTGGTGAAGCGCCAAGTGGTCTTGACGGGTGACAATTTAAATGACGCTCAAGCCGGTTTTGATCAACAAACGCAAGAGCCGACGGTTAACTTAACGTTGGACTCTCGTGGTGCTCGTATTTTCCAAGACGTCACGCGTGAGAACGTCGGTAAGCGCATGGCCATTATCCTTTTTGAAAAGGGTAAGGGGGAAGTCGTGACGGCGCCGGTCATTCGTCAAGAAATTGGTGGCGGTCGCGTGCAAATTTCCGGTCGCATGACGACAACGGAAGCCACCGATACGGCCTTGCTTTTGCGTGCCGGTTCTTTGGCCGCTCCGATGGAAATCATTGAAGAACGTTTGGTGGGCCCGAGTTTGGGGGCTGCCAATATTGAAGCTGGTTTCCGCTCCACGCTTTACGGTTTTGCTGTCGTGGCCATCTTCATGATCATCTACTACCAAGTCTTTGGTGCGATTTCGGTTTTTGCTTTGACGTGTAACGTGATGCTTTTGATTTCATTGCTCTCTATGCTTCAAGCCACGTTAACCTTGCCGGGTATTGCCGCTATTGCATTGACTCTTGGTATGGCCGTTGACGCCAACGTGTTGATTAACGAACGTATTCGTGAAGAATTGCGCGAAGGGCGTTCGCCTCAACAAGCCATCAGTGAAGGTTTTGATCGCGCATTTGCCACGATTTTGGACTCCAACATTACGAGTTTGATTGCCGGTATCGCATTGTTGATTTTTGGTTCCGGTGCAGTCCGTGGTTTTGCTGTGGTGCACTGTTTGGGCATTATGACGAGTATGTTTACCGCTATCATGGTCAGCCGGGGTTTGGTGAACTTGATCTACGGTCGTCAAAAGAAGCTCAAGCGCATTCATGTGGGCCAAATTTGGAAGCCCACTGATAACGAATAAAGGAGTCTGTGATGGAGTTATTTAGAATTCGGCGCACGATTCCTTTCATGCGCTACTCAAAGATCTTTAACGCGATTTCTTTTGTCTCGTTTTTGATCGCCGTGTTCTTCTTGTTCACGAAGGGTTTAGCCTTCTCGATCGAATTCACGGGCGGTACGGTGATGGAAGTCTCCTACCCGCAAGCCGCTCCCACGGAACAAATCCGTGAGGAGTTAAAAGATAAGCTCGGCATTGAAGCCGCAGTGCAAAACTTTGGTACGGCTCGCGACGTGATGATTCGTTTGCCCATTGGTGCGGACGAAACGTCTGGTGAACAAGCCACCAAGGTGATGGGCGTTTTGCATCAATCTGAACCCGGTGCCACGATGACCCGTGTGGAATTCGTTGGTCCGCAAGTGGGTGAAGAGTTGGCAACCGATGGTTTGACCGCTTTGATTTTGGTGGTCGTTGGTATTGTGGTCTACTTGGCCTTCCGTTTCGAATGGAAGTTCTCCGTGGCCGCTATTATCGCTAACATGCACGACGTGATTTTGGTCTTGGGGATTTTCTCCATTATGCAATGGGAATTCTCGCTTCCGGTTTTGGCTGCCGTCTTAGCCGTGTTGGGCTACTCGGTGAACGAATCCGTGATTATTTTCGACCGCTGTCGTGAACACTTCAAGAAGATGCGTCGCGTGGACTCGCAAGAGATCATCGACTCGGCCATTACCGCTACGATTTCCCGTACGGTGATTACCCACTCGTCAACGCTTGCGATGACGTTGGCCATGTTCTTCTTCGGTGGCCCTGCACTTCACTACTTCTCTTTGGCTTTGACGATCGGTATTTGCTTCGGTATTTACTCTTCTGTGTTCGTTGCTGCCGCGATCGCCCTTTACTTGGGTGTGAAGCGTGAAGACTTAGTGAAGCCCTTGAAGAAGGAAAATCCGCAAGAAATGGTTCCTTGACATCCTCCCCTCACTGAGGGGATTCCTACGGGTAGTGCACAGGTTTTAACCTGTACACCACCTTCGGTGGGTTCCTGTTGCTGACCAACTAACGTTGGTTCACTCGGCAGGCATCGAAGGGACTGTCCGCCCCCGGTTTAATACATTAATCGCCCCTACAACATCAGCGTTGTTCGCGTAGCCACATTGACGGCACTTAAACTCCGCTTGCGTAGGGCGATTTTCTTTTTCACAATAACCGCAACTCGGGCACGTTTGACTTGTGTACGCAGGATTGACCTTTGTCACGTAGCCACCGTGTTTGAGCAGCGCCCACTCCAGACTTGAAACCAATTGATGAGGCGAAAACCGCAACATCGCTTTGTTTAAGCCGGACTTTTGTTTAACCCGTCGACCCGGTGCCTCTACCGTTCCCTTGGCGCTGGCTGTCATATTGCGGACTTTCAAATCCTCGACATAGACCATCCCGACCGTGCGTGCAATGGCATTTGCCGTTTGTTGACAGAAATCCTTACGGATGTTGCGAAGTTTTTGATAGAGCTTTTGGATCTGCGCCTTCAAGCGTCGACGCTTGCGGCTAGGTTTTGTTTTATCAAAGGCTTGGGCCAAACCACACTTGGCCAACTGACGTCGTGCTTCGTAGTTGTGGCTCAAAGCCCTTTGCTTTTGAGCAATTTGCTTTTCAATGGCCTTGATGCGATCGGTATCGATTTGATAGACCGTGCCATCTGAGGTGGTGACGGTTTGGGCAACGCCCAAATCGATCCCGCACTCTCCGGCAAGCGTCTCAAGCGGTTGGTAGTTTATGATCAACTTCGTGATCACCACAAACCACTTCGTCCCATCGCGCTTGATCGTTACTTGACGAACAAGTCCTTCGGCCGTGTCTCGACTTTTTCGATAACGCACGAACCCTAACTTCGGGACAAAGACGCGAGCGTTGGCTTCATCAATGTCTTGGGTTTTCGGTTGAGGCAATCGGAAACTGTCACCATGATCTCTTGACTTGAAATGTGGAAAATCTTTGCCATTTTTGAAGAATTCTCGAATAGCACGATCTTGATCACGCAACGTTTGTTGCAAGGCTTGCGCAATGGGTTGTTTTAACCATTGAGTACCTTCCGTTCGTTTAAGAACGGTGAGCGCTTTGCAACACTCGTTAAAGGAGAGCAAGGACGGTTGAGGCAAGAGATCTAGTCCTTGTTCAACGCGTTCTTTGTTTTGGTGATAGATGGTATTACGAGACTCTTGAATGGCTTTTTGCTCGGCTAGAAAATGATTCCAAACGAAACGCACCGCTCCAGCCGTTTGACTGAAGAAACGTCGTTGAGCCGGTGTGAGTTTCAGTTCGAAAGAATAGTTGAGCATCAGTTCCATAACTTTAATTTTAGCAATAGAGATCAATCAATGATTTATTCAATCGATAGATTTACAAAGTCTTACGACTTTGCTCCTTATATCCCTCGTTTGAATCTATGGATCACTCCCGTTTGTCAAGGGTTAAATTTTAAAATTCAAACGGGTT
>CAJLGW010000082.1 GCA_905206345.1 uncultured Sutterella sp.
TTAATTATTGCAAATTAATAGAATCAAAGGTCTATGACCATCACCTTATTTCAGTCACACACTACCGGGCTTTCGTCAGTATCTTCAGCCGTTACGATTTCTTGTAATTCCAGGGCAACCAAACATCAAAGTCAAATCCTTCCTGCAATCGGCAGAAGTCCCACTGCATAATTTTCTTTTCTGGATTCTTGCCCTTCGCTAACTCTTCTTCCCAGCCCTTTTCAAAACAGTACTTAAAGAGTGCCCGACCGTAATCCCTGAGCCACTGCTCTGCATCAATTCCGTTCAAGCGCGCAGTCTCAAACAGCGTAAAGCAGTCACATAGACTCTTCATCCCCTCAACGGACTGTGAGAAATAGCTATTCTTTCGGATAATTGTTAACGGACGGATCGCTCGCTCCACAATATTGGTGTCACACGGTACTCGTGGATCGGCTAAGAAGTAACGCAAGGCATCGCGCTGGTTCATGTAATACACGCACGCAGCGGCCCAATAAGCACTGCCTTTTTTAACGTAGCGCCCACCCTTGAGTTCCGTTGCTTCTGAAGCCAACCCCTTCATCACTTTGTCGATACTATCCATAATCGGTTTAATCTTACTTCGGCGAATTTGTCTGACCCGATCGTAATACTCCTGAAGTGTTTCATCCGATCGACGTTCTCGGACGGTATTTTCGTGTTGATAGACTTGACTCAAACCATCCAATACCGACATCAGCACCATCATGGTGTTGCCTTCAAGCACCTGCTGACGGAAGTGCGCTTTTAATTCTTTATTCGTTAAATTTTTAAACTCGTTCATCAATTGCTCAACATCAAGCGCACGATATATCTCACGGCGGAAGTGAATCAAACACGATTGATGACCTGTTGTCGGCAGACTTTGCTTAATGACACTCGGATAGGCGGCATAACCATCACTGACCAATACATCAGGATTAAAACCGTGTTCGTTGATCACTTCATTGATGCAAGTAGCACTGCGACTACGCATGTAGTGGTAAGACAAAAACGGTCGTACCTCGACCGAGGCGTTAGACAAGGCCAGTACGTAGCTCTGCGAAGAAGTTTTCTCAAGCACTTGGCTACTGCCTTTGCCTTGAAATTGCAAACAGTCGTACGTCGTTTCATCACTGAGCAACACTTCGGTGTCTCGACAGCTCTTTAAAATGGCTTTCACTAAAGGTTGCAGATAAATTTTAGTCCACTGTAAACGCTGACGACTGATCGTGTCATTGCCCAATCGCATCGGTTCAAGAAAGACGGACTGGCAACGATTTAACGGCATACCGTTATGTACCAGAGACATCATTTCGATTAACGTTTCTTGAGAAACGGTTTGATTGGGTAGTACCGGTAACGGAGCGTTATCATCAATGTCGGCATGTACGCTGTGGCACGCAGGACACTGACTGACAGCAATTTGGGTTTGGCACTGACTGAGCACATCGGCCAGCTCCAGATTGATGTTCTTACACTCTTCGTATTGTTGGCCGATACTGATCAGTTGAGCACCGCATTGGCAACGATTTTTTGTCTTATTGACCTCAAAGCTTTGATTGGGCAAATCGGCTTGACTGACCTGACGACCTTTAGGTGAGGTCGGCTCAGACAATAACAAGGTCCAGTCCGAGTGGCGATCGCAACGATCGACGATTTCACAGGCGCTTTGTAAAATCGGATTGTCACTGCCTTTAACCTCTTGTAAGGCTTCTTGTGCGTAGTTAAGGGCTTGACTTAGCGAGAGCTTAACCTTACGGACTTGGCTGAACTTATTGTTCAGTTTATGTTCTAACTGCTTATCGTATTCGTCGACTTTAATGCTCTCGTTACCGCGCTTGAAAAATGACTTCAGAATTTTATTTTCAGTGAGTTTGTGCATTAAAATCGGCACGATTTTTTTACACTGCAACAGCATATCAGCATCACTGAGAGGCTCGCCGGAGAACATCCCGACAACATTGACGCTAATCTCGTTAAAGATATCAGTAAATACTTGCTTGACAACCTTTAACTGCTTGTTTTCACTTTCAAGGACTTTATTTTTGATTTTAAGATCTAGAGTTTTTTCTTCTAGATTTTGGAGTTTCTCTTCAAATTTTTTGTTCTGAGCTTGCACCTCAGCCAATCGCTTTTCTAACTCTTCGTAGCTTAATTTTTGCTTGGCTTTAGCCATGAGGGCGTCCTTAATAATCGTATTAGATACGCCATTTTATCTGATCCAAAAACAACAGTAAATCATTGATATTTCAACGATAAATACGTTTTGAGAGTGTGGTATTTTGTTTGGACTGAATCAATAAAAAATCTCACAAAAGTGCTCAGAGCGCCATTGCGATCGCTTGGCAAACGCTTTTTAACCCATTGATTTAAAATGATAAACTGTGAAAAACGATGTTCGAAAACCACCAAAACAACTGTTGATTAATATCAAAAAATATCAGTTTTTTAGGAGATTGTTGCGTGTCACTTCGATGGCTAAACCGTCTAAATATCGCTCGAGTTCGATCACACTCAGCGGTTTAGTGGCTTTACCGTCAGCGCCCATCAGCAGTCGTTGATAGTGTCCACTATGCAAACGACGGGTCAGTAGGTTACTGCCTTTATCATCACAAAAAACCATCTTAGCAATAGCACACGTTTTAGAAACGAAGACAACGAGGTCTTGCCCTTTTGAAAGATCAATCCCAAGAAGTTGACCGCAAATGCTATTGAGTCGCTTAAACCCGCATCGCATATCCATAGGACAAACAACCAATGTAACTCGATAAGAGTCAAACCGTACTCTCATCTTTTCACCTGTTTGATCAAGTTAGCGATAAAGATGTGGGGATGTCTCACAGTGACGCTAACGCTAACCCCATTAACAAAAACTTTGACCACATGATCCTGATCTGACTCTGTACGTGGTGGATTTTGTACGCTCTCTACAATAGTTTGCCACTGTTGATCATCAAAATGATGTACACCAACAATTTCTGCGCAGGCATCGCGGTTTGCGTTCTGGAGTTGTTGTTTGATTTTTGAGAAATATCGAGAAACCGAGCTTTTACAGGGGAGTTTTACTCCATAGCAATATTGATGCATCTCTTGTGCTATGAAGGTACGTATTCCAAGTCCGGAACTGCAATAAGCTTGATAAGCTCCCTCCCAATCAATGCTGTTTAATTTTCTCATCAGAATGCTCCTTTTGATTGACTGTGGAGCTATTCTGATTGAAATTAAATTTTTAAAGCGGTGACGATAGGGAGGTTACTTTCAAAAGAGGGACACTAATTTACGGCGTTACTCTTGATTGACTTCGAGTTGTAAAGAAAAAATTTGACCATAATGAAGCTACGATTCATTATGGTGCCGTCGGCAAGTTCTCTGAATACCTTGATGTATAACGCGGCGGCTTCCGCGCACTAAAGCGAAACAAAGGGATTTCTCGTCTGGACACATCTAGTTTGTTAATGCCTAAAAACTGCTTTATGAATTGAATTGTTATTGTCCCATTTTTGAAAAACCATCAACTGTCCCACATTTGAAACGGTCTGTCCCAGCAATGAAAAACACCGTGCCTAATTATGAAAATTTCCAGAGGGTACTATGTGGACACGGCTGGCAAAAATACACAGAAGATTGTAGCCTATATCAGGCAGCAATTAGAGGAAGATAAAATGGGAGACCAGTTGAGTTTCCCATATGCCGAAGACCCGTTTACGGGTAGCAGGTAACAGGATGCGAGTGGCAGATCGCCATGCGCCTAGTTGGCCGCGGCTGGTAAGAGAGCCTTTCAGGCGCACATGAAGAACCACCAGCTAAGCCGGTGGGTATCTTTTTTAAAAAACGGTAGTAGCTCTACTGGGGAACTCGTTGGGGAAGGCTTGCACCCGATCTAAGGGTTTTTGATCGCCAGCAACATAAAGATAAGGTTTGATCCAGGGTGCCCAAGAGACCATGTCAGGGATAAGACTTGTTTTTATGATGTCATTTATCACTCGCACTGCCTTTTCAGCCAGCGTAGAAAGCGCTTCGTTTTTATAAATGAAGAACACCTCCCTGCTTGCTAGTGGATCTGGCATTTCATAGACATTCACTCGTTTAGCGTATTTAGGAAACTGCACTAGAGAAGTAATGCGCGTTAATGCCCAACCCATGCCATCAACAACCATCCCCATCATCAGAACATTGAGATCAACTTCGATTCGGCGTACAAAACTAAGGCCATTTTCGTTAAACAATCTCCTCTCCATACCTGCGCCTGAGTTAGCGTGGTCATAGGAAATTTGTGGCAATCCGCAAAATTGAAGTTGATTCCATGTGACAGGTTGAGAGAGTTCTAACGACTCTGGTGTCACTACTACGCTCGGCTCTTGTAAAAGAAAATGCCGTTTAAGATCATTGCGATAGCTAAATGGATTTGATGAAATGATAAAATCAACACGATCACTATCAAGTAGCTCTAAGAGGCGAGAACTCACTCCAGTTAACACGAGCGCATTGGAATAATCATTACTTAGCTCTTTCATTAATCGACTACTCAAACTATCTGCCATACTTTCAATGATACCCATGCGAAAAGGGATACGGACGAGATTTTGGCTCTGAATATCCACCAAGGCATGCTCAACGAGTGCTTGCGAACGAAGAAGCGCCTTTTGGAGCATCACCCCCATCTGTGTAATTTTGATGGGACGAGTTTCCCTCTCAATAAGCTGAAAACCTAACGACTGCTCCATTTCATTAATTGCACGGGAAACTGAAGATTGAGATGTGCTCAACTCCCTCGCAGTTTGTGTAAAACTACGGGTCTTACACAAATTGAGAAAAAACAAAACGCTAGTAGGAAAAAGCTGACGCAAATGTTTTAAAGACTCCATCGGCCACCTCTTTTATAAAAATGTTGCAGCTCCTTCGAAAATCATTTGAGCCGACAAAGATGCTAATATCAACCCTGTGATTTTACTAAGCATTTGAATACCTTTTTCTCCAATAATACTCTCAATATAAGTAGCTGCATAAAGCATCACGCCAACACTGAAGACCGCAAGTGTGATCGCAATTGCTGTCGCAAAAATATCCATCATCCCATTTAGAGTATTACTGATAACAACCAAAGCACCAACTGAACCAGGACCAAGTGTTATAGGAATCGCCATCGGAACAATTGCTAAATCCATCACTGAGGTTTTCACGTCTGGTATTGTAGGTTTACCTTGTACAAGTGAAATCGCCGAAAGAAATAGAAGTGCACCAGCTCCAATTTTGAAAGCTGCGATCGATATTCCTAAGAGGGAGAATATCTTGTCACCAAAAAATAATAGAATTAAACTTATCACCTCCACCCCAAACGTAACTTTAATAGCCAAGAGTTTTTTAACAACTGGATTAACGTCTGCGGTGAGGGCTAAAAAAATTGAAACAATAAAAAATGGTGTTAAAAGAAAGAAAAATTTGATGTAAGTCGATAAAAAGAGGATGAATGTATTGGTCATTTCAGACTCTTTAAAAAAAGGTGACACCGAAAAGTAGCAGTGTCACCTTAACACAAGGATTAGAAGTTAAATTATTTCGCGATAAAATCTTCCACTGCCTTTTCAAGTTCCGCCTTCGCAGTATCAATTTGCGCCAATCGTACCAGACGTTCTTCTTCGTCCTTTTGAATTTGCGCTTCTATGACATCTAGTTGACGAGTCACTTCAGCTGTCGCAGAACCGCCCCAGCAAGTCTTTGATTGAGCATTTTTTACCGGATCAAGCGCCGCCTTTAAATCATCTTCAGTCATTTTGGAGGTAAATTTAAAGAGACGTTGGCAGAACATATTAAGTTCGGCCAAAGTAATCTGGTCAGCCATCATGCGTTTTTCATTGAGATAACCTACTACATCAGCCACAATTTCATGTGCTTCACGGAAAGAAATCTTATCTATACGAACCAAATAATTGGCCAATTCCGTCACTGTACAGAAATTGCGACGGGCGCATTCTACCATACGGTCCTTATTGATCTTCATGTCGAAGATTGCGACATTTAAGAGATCTGCGTCTTGCAAGAACTCCGTCATTGCAGTCCAAAAATAACGAACAGATTCGCTGCTGACATCCCGGCAATGCATATATGGCACATTCTTCATCGCAGTACACAGTGATACATAGAACGCTTCTAGGTGACCAGCCTTGGCACGAACATGCTCAAGCACGATCGGATTTTTCTTTTGCGGCATAATTGATGAGCAGCCAGACACTGAGTCGTCGAGCTCTATATAACCGTATTCGGGAGTAGCCCAAACGGTAAGATCCATAGCTATCCGACTAAAATTCATGGCTGCGGTGGACATTGCCGCTGACAATTCAAGTGTAAAGTCACGACTTGCTACACAGTCAAGGGAATTTTCCATCGGTTTATCAAAACCGAGGAGTTTTGCAGTATAGTGACGATCAATATCAAACGTAGTCGACCCCATAGAGCATCCACCCAACGGACATTGATTGAGTCCATCCCAAACGTTGGCCATACGTTTGTAATCACGAGCCATAGCATTCAATATAGCAGAACAATAATGCGCCAACGTAATGGGCTCTGAAGGTTGCAAATGAGTGTAGCCAGACATTACAGCATCAGTATTTTCTCGTGCCAATTTGAGAAAACTCTTTCTCAAAACAAGGAAACGCTCACAAACCGTGAGGAAATAACGACGAACGTCATAACGGATCTCCGTAGCGAACATATCGTTTCTAGATCGGGCCGTATGTTGCTGACCACCAATTTCAAGGGAAGTTCTCTTAATCAAATAGCGCTCAAAATTAAAGTACAAGTCTTCGACATCAGGAATAATTTCAAATTCAGGATTACTTTGCATCCCTGCTATATCTTGAGTGACTTGCAGAATTTGTTTAGCGACATCATTGTTAATAATGCCCTCTTTAACAAGCATTAAGACATGTGCTTTATTAATATCCAAAAGAGTCTGATAGGAGCGCTCAAAGTCTGTAGCAATTGCTGGACGGATCAAATAATCCACCAGTTCCTTAGCAGGCGCTTTCTTCATTTTTCCACGTTGAATGGCCATTTTCGACTCCTATTTAAATCCGAGGTAGATACTTCATTATGCGAAGGCAATAACAATCTGACCAGCAATAGTTATTTTTCGCAAAATTAATATTTCTTTTTGATATAAATACGAGTGAAACAAAAGCCCAACCTTTCATTTCCATTGAAGGTAAACAACTCGCGACTCATTAAGTCGCAAGCTTTTGATTTATTGTCATCTCTT
>CAJLGW010000083.1 GCA_905206345.1 uncultured Sutterella sp.
CCGCACGTACGGTGTTGTGAGAGGCGGACGGGGCAACCCTACCGCCTACTCGATTGATTGAATCTGACAAAAATCTAACAATCTAATTATTAGATTGTTAGATATGCTATGATTTGTGTTAGATAAAAAATTAGATAGGTGTTTTTATGATTCCAAAATATGAGTCTTTAACCGTAGAATTCAAAGAAAAATGGGATGAAAAGAAAGACGGAGCCCCTATCAAAAAGACGATCGTAGCTTTTGCCAATACGGCAGGAGGAGACCTTTATATCGGTGTTAGTGATAGTGGGGAGATCGTTGGTTTGGAATCTCCTGATCAGATTGAAGAAAAACTTGCGTCAACAGTTCGCGACACAATTTCCCCTTCGTTAGCAGGCTTTATATCAACAGAACGTATAAATATTGATGGTAAAAATATCGTAAAAGTTCATGTGGATAGAGGTTGGTCGCGTCCTTATTGTTTAGATCCCAGGACGGCTTCGGGTGTTTATGTGCGAATTGGCAATACGAGTAGTCCTGCCTCTATTGATGATATTGCTCGTATGGTACGCGATAGTAATCCGATTCCGTATGAAGAGAGAATTTCGATTGAACAAAATTTGACGTTTAACTATTTTTCGCGCTTTTGTGCTGAGCGTGGCCTTGAAATTGATCCAAAAATCAATTTAACTTTTGGATTATGGAACAATAAATTACAGGCATATACTAATTTGGCTTATATCTGTTCCGATCAAAGTGACACTGCGGTTGTAATGATTAATTTTGCGGACAATGACAAAATGGAAATCATTGATTCTGATCGTGTCGTAGGGTCTATTTTTAAGTTGTACGAAGAAGTTACGTCATTTGTCGCAAAATCAAACTATGCGTGGCTCGAAAAACCCAGTCAGCCCAATGCTGAGCGAATCGATCATTATTTTGTTGATCCTCGTGTAATTCTTGAAGCAACGGTAAACATGCTTGCTCATAGGGATTATTCCAAAAAACCGGCGAATCTCGTCCACATCACGCCTGATTCTATTCAACTGACTTCTGTTGGTGGGTTGGTCGATGGTTTGAGCATTGAAGATATTGCAGAACGGATGGCCACTGAGTGTCGCAATAAAAAGTTGGCCATGCTATTTAATATGTTGAAACTGATGGAAAGTCGTGGAAGTGGTTTCCGCAGGATCCGCAATTCCTATAAAACTAAGTCGATAGAAGAATTACTTTCGGTTTCTGAGACATCGTTTACGATTACTCTTCCTCGCCAGTTAAGTAATACTTTCATCGAGCGCCAAGACTTTAAACAAATTTTGGACTTTATTGGAACGCGTAAGGAAGTGACAAGAAGGTCAGTTCAAGATTATTTGCAGATGTCGCAGTCGACAACGGTTAATACTTTGCGAGAAATGGTCAAGGCTAACTTGCTAGAAGTGATTGGCAATGGTCCCGCAACCCGGTATCGAATTAAAAACTCTTAATCAGGATCAGGTATCTAACAATCGAATTGTTAGATTGTTAGATATCGACTATTTTGTGTTAGATATTTGTGTTAGATAGAATTTTCTATTGAATATTAAACACCTACACCCATCAGAGTCAGTGTTATGGGAATCGCAACAGCAGAGAGTAACGTCGAAACAAAGATGGCGTTACTCGCCGCTCCCTCTTCACTTCTAAAATCGGTTGCCATCATGTAGATGTTAATTGCTACAGGAAGAGCCGCTGTTAAAGTGACTGCGTAGGTTTCAATGTCTGGCAAATCAATAGCGCGAGCTAAAAGGAAAACCAATAAAGGTTGAACCACAATCTTTAAAGCGGAAATGCCTCAACCTTTCGGTAAGCCTGCTGAGAATTTGTGTTGAGCCAAACCCATACCGACCACAATTAACGCTACAGGTGTCGTGGCATGGGCAACAAGACTGACGGATTGATCAAGAAATTGAGGAAGTTTGAGTCCCGTGAAGCTAAAGGCGCTACCCAACAAAATTGCAAAAACGATCGGGTTGAAATATCCTTTCAGTTATCGGAATGCTTCCATATCGATATTCATAAATTCGCACTTCACGTTTTTGGTTATGAAGTCAATGCTAACGACCAATGATGGTGTATAGGCTTACATAAACCATATACAAAAAAGCTCACAAAAGTTCTTGGAACCTCTGTGAGCTGATGAGCTCTAAAGTCTCTAGGCTAAGATACTAGACATGATAAAAATACAGACAAAGGCCGTTAACATCGGTATTGCTGTACGACGCACGATTTCAAATGGAGAAATATTCGCTAGACCTGAAATTGCAATCACGCAGCCTGAAATCGGACTCATGGAACGAATACAACCGGAAGACAATTGCATACCCGTTAACATCCATTGAGCATTACCACCGACCGCTTGGCAGATTCCCGGAATCATTGGAGCAAAGCTAAAGAAAGCTGCATTGCCCGAACCCATTACAAACGTCGATAAACCAATGATGGCAAACATAACGGCATAAACAACGAGATAACCACCACCAAAATTGCTAGCGGCATCAATGAGAGTGGCAATACCGCCAGATCGTGTAAGACCTGCTGCAAACATTTCGGCGCAGACAATCAACACAACAGTGGAGCTGAAAATCTTACCCATACCTTCGAAGAAGACTTTGATGTTTGCAAATGACTCTTTTAAATTTCTCCGATTAATACAGTCGACAACAAAGGTGATAATCATAGAAGCCATCACAGCGGTGATGATGTCCAATTTAATGCCTTCGTAGACTAAAGGAGAGAAGATAAATAGAAATGCTAACGGCACTAGTGGGAAGATAGCGTAGTAAGCAGGGGCCTTTTCGCTTTTATCAGCTTCTGACAAATCCTTTGCTACGAAGTCTGCTGCAGTGATGTGACCACTAGCTAAATCCTTTTTATCAAAGTAGCGTTGAACAAAGTAATGAACGATACAGATAATGACCATTACAACCGGTGCAATGACCAATTGATAGTCAACAAAAATATTCATCACATGAATACCAGTAAGCTTAGTTGACATCAAGTTATTTGCCCCCAAAGGACTCAAACCAAATGCGCCAGTCATTGCAACAGAAGCACATGCGGATTGACGACTAACCCCGGCACTTAACATCAATGGATAGACGGTGACCATCATCAAAATAGCCAAACCGACGGCTGAACCCAGCACAACATTTAAGCATTGGCCAACCACACAACCTAACACCATAATGATGTATGGCGAATTAATTAATGACATTGGTTTTGTGCAAACATGAACCAAAGCACTCGTTGCTCCGATCTTACTCATGTAATAACCGAAACCACCGATAATCATGATGTTCATACCAAGACCACCGGTTCGAGAAGTCAGCAAATTGCTAAAGATCCCCAAAATATCGAAACCCAAGAAACCTGTTGCTTTCTTTCCTGTGGCAACCGGGTCCCCCGTAACCAATGCAACGATTAGAACAGTCACTAAGCCAACAACGAATAATGACCAAGCTGGATAGAATTTTTTAACAATCAGTACACAAATAACAATGACTGAAAGTAGAACAAGTAGTACGCCAAACATACAACCTCCTGTTTAGCTTTATTACTAATGCTTAACAGATTGATTTAATATCGGTTTAAAACCATCTGTACCCACTAACGCAACTGCGGTTAATATCAAAAGCTGTGGTCCCTGATGAATATTGACCTTATCGAAATATTCATTAACGGTATGGCACTTATCTTGGAATCCCCCTGATGACAAGCAGGTAGCCGGTAAGCCAAGCCCTAAAGCAGCATTTGCATCTGTTGAAGATAAGCCGTAATTGGTGAGCTCTAAACCCAATGCTTTTAACGCAGAACGTGATGCCTGCAATACTGGACAGTTTTCTGGTCTAAGTCCTGCGGGTCGATCACCAATGGGAGTTTTAATTAACTTCACCTGATAGTCTGGATTCGTAATATTCCACAGTTCATTTTCCTCTTTGACCCCATCTTCAAAGCATTGAATAATCTGCTTTTCCAAGTTAGAAAGAAGTTGAGGATCAAGGCTTCGCATATCCACTTCGACTTCACAACTTGGTGCAACGGTATTCACACTTGTTCCACCCTTGATAGTTCCTAATGTATAAGTTGTTCTTGGGTTTTCGATTGTCTTGATATGAGCGACTTTAGCGCCTGCTAGACACATTGCATGAATAGCGCTCCCAACGACTCCAAACTCACTGTAAGAATGACCGCCGGGTCCAACAATCGTCATTCGATAACGACGAGACCCAACCGCACCACGCAGTATGCGACCAATATCTGTGTTATCAATAGCGATAAAACCATCTATTTGATGATGAGCCACGAAATGTTTCGCACCTCGGATATCTCCTAGTCCTTCTTCTCCTACTGTTGCAACGAAATAGAGATCACCTTCTGTTTCAACATTAGCTTCATTCAAAGAACGAATTACTTGTAAAAATGCACGAAGACCTGAACAGTTATCTCCAATGCCTGGTGCATAATAGCGATGACCCTCTTGGCGCACAGTAACATCGGTTCCGGCAGGAAAAACCGTATCCATATGAGCCCCAATTGCAAGAACAGGACCTTGTCCCTTACCTGCTCTAAAGCCAATGACATTACCAATTTCGTCAATCTGAACATCCTTCAGACCGTATGCCTTCATGCGTTTGAGCATCTCCTGAGCACGGACCTGCTCCTCAAACGTCGGAGCCGGTATTTCGCAGATATCAACCTGCTCTTGCATACTAAATTCCGTTTCATCGACTGCAATTTGTAATGCTTTAGCGACAGTAGGAGATTGCATCAAAGCTTCTACTTGCGCATATATTGATGAATTAAGGGGTGGAATATGATTTGACATAGTGTTTCTCCTAAAAATCACTCCTGCATTTTAGGTATATGATGTAACGAATTAAATAACAGTGCTCTATCATCAATCATGTATATGATTTAACCTTGAGGCAGTGATATATGGAGAAGATTCCTCGCATTTCTAGAAGCCCTCTTTATATGCAGGTTAGACAAATTCTTTTGTCTCAAATTCAATCTGGGGATTGGCGGCCAGGCCAGCAAATTCCTACTGAACCAGTTCTCGCCTCACAATTTGATGTATCCATTGGGACCATTAGAAAAGCCATTGACTCACTTGTTAATGACGGATTGATTTTGAAAAAAGAAGGGATCGGAACCTTTGTGAAAACGTATAAAGGTGGTGGTTATTGGAATGCCTTTCACATTTTCCGAGATCTAGAGGGACGAGTTAGAGGTACTAAAAGCAATTTGCTTCTTTTTGAAAATACGACCGCACCTGAATTTATTACCCGTTCACTGATGGTTGATAAAGATTGCGAGTTTATCCATATCATTCGCCACTGGTTTCATACTTACAACAATGCTGAAGAGCTTGTTTCTATTGATGAAAGTTTCTTAATTGCAAAAGAATTTAAAGGCTTAACATATCAACGCTTTTTAGACTCTTTTGATAAGAAAGACTCCTTCTACCAATTCTTTGATCGAGAGTTTGGCGTAGTTATCGTTAATCAACGGTGCACGACTTGCTATGAAAAGGTTTCGGCAGAAATCGCTTCTATCATACAAGTTCCCAGTGGGTTTGAGACTTTAAGAACAGATCGTATTTCCTACACTTTTGGTCATAAACCTGTCGAGTATCGAATTAATCGTGGGCAAGTTAACTACACAAAGATTTATTTTGATTTAAGTAATGCCTAACCCGTATTAACTCAGCATTTATCGCTTTCAACAAGAGTGTGGACGTGTTCTGTTTGTGGTGTTGTTCACGATCGTGATTGTAATGCTGCAATTAACATTTGAAAGCAAGGATTAATGAAATTAAAGGCCGAAGCGCTATCCGTCTCTGCTTGCGGAGGCCATGTCAGACATTGCGAAAGCAGTGCATTGGCCGCAGAAGCAAGAAGCCATCGTCTATGACGAAGGAATAGCGACATTGTTAGATTTAGTGTTGAGAATCAAACACCTACACCCATCAGAGTCAGTGTTATGGGAATCGCAACAGCAGAGAGTAACGTCGAAACAAAGATGGCGTTACTCGAAGCTCCCTCTTCACTTCTAAAATCGGTTGCCATCATGTAGATGTTAATAGCCACAGGAAGAGCCGCTGTTAAAGTGACTGCGTAGGTTTCAAGGTCTGGCAAATCAATAGCGCGAGCCAAAAGGAAAACCAATAAGGGTTGAACCACAATCTTTAAAGCGGAAATGCCTAAACCTTTAGGCAAGCCTGCCGTGAATTTGTGTTGTGCCAAACCCATACCGACTACAATTAACGCTACGGGCGTTGTGGCATGGGCAACAAGACTGATGGATTGATCAAGAAATTGAGGAAGTTTGAGTCCCGTGAAGCTAAAGGCGCTACCTAACAAAATTGCAAAGACTATGGGGTTTTTAAAGACGCGAGTCATGGAGACAAACACTTTTTTCATGTCTTGGGTGCTGCCGGGTTTGCCGAATTCAACAAAGGCAATGGCAGTTGTCCACATGGTGATGACGGAGAAAATCACAATAAGGCTGAGCGTGGGAATAGCACCATCACCGAGACTGACTTGAACAATCGGCACACCCAACTGAACATTGTTCCCAAAAATCGCTGCCATCCCAAAAACGGTTTTACCAGTGTTATCTAAACCAAAGCTTCTGCCTAAAAGCCGTCCTAAGAAAAACACAATGACGCAAGAGGTGGCGAAAACGCCGATTGCACGATAATCAATGGCAGGAAGTTCAGAGATATTGCTCATCAGTTTAAAGAGCAACACAGGCATTAATAAGCGGAAGGTGAAACTACCCAATGCACGGCTTGTTTCGGTGTTAAAGAGTTTGCACTTAATTAAAAGCCAGCCCAGTAAAACGAGCAAAAAAAGGGGTAAACAAACTTCGAGATGGTAGAGAAATAGCGTCATGATGACTGAGAAACAATGCATGCAATGAGCAAATGTTAACGCAGGTTTTTGAAGAAATCTTGAGTAGTTATATCTATTTGATTTGAAAGCGAATATTTTCTCATTATGCAATATTTCGACTTTCTGTTATACAAAATTTCAGCTTTTCACTATACAAAATTTTGAGATTTCATTGAGCAGTATTTTTGTATTGGTTCATCACACTTTAGCGTGAAAGTTGTAAAACCCAAGCAAAAAGTGGTAAC
>CAJLGW010000084.1 GCA_905206345.1 uncultured Sutterella sp.
AATTCTCTGACTTTGTCAACTTATTTATCAATTTCACACGTTTTCGTGATGAACCCTTTAGCCGAAAACCTTAACGAAATTAATGGTTTTTGCTAAAATGCATAAGTTTGATTGAAGCCAATATTTGCTATGTTTGAAGAACGTCCGTCACCTGTTGTTGCCCGCGCCGAAGCCGCTCGTAAGCTGCCTCGAACGGCCCTGCTTACCCTATTGATTGTCTTTATCATTCCAGGGTTGATTACTCGTGACTTTTGGAATTCTCAAGAGTTAAGCAGTTTTGCGGTTGCTTTGACGATGGCTCAAGGCTCCATTATCGATTGGGCGCTTCCCAATATTGACGGTTCTGCCTTTTATGCTGCCGGCCCCTTATCAGCTTGGGTAGCGGCCATTTGTATTAAGCTCTTTGGTTGGCTCATCGGAGCCGAGTCGGCTTCTCGCTTAAGCGTTTTACTTTGGTTTGCTTTGGCAACAAGTTCTATTTGGTATGGCACGTGGTATTTGGCTCGACGCGGTGAGGCTCAACCCGTTGTGTTGGCCTTTGGCGGCCAAGCAACGCCCAAAGATTTCGGTCGTGTTGTGGCTGACGGTGCTTTATTGCTTTTTATCGCAACCTTCGGTCTTTTTATTCCGTTACGAGAACTTGCTGTTAATACGGCACTCTTGGCCATTTTCTGTGCTTACTTCTTCTCATTGGCTTACTCATTGCGTCGCCCGAACCTTGGCCCCATCTTAACGGGGTGTGTGATTGCCGCAAGCGTCTGGACGGCGGACTTTGCCTCAGGCCTTGCATTACTCATCATTGCCCTTTTGATTCACGCTCGAGTTCACGCTTTTGAGCCGCCCTTTATCGTGCGAGCCAGCACGGTTCTTTTAGTCTCCGTCGGTCTTTTCTTTGTTTGGCCGATTTTTGCCGTGGGTGTCGCTATTGAAACGGTGGATGCATGGTTTGACGGCTGGTGGGCTACTCAGCTTGAAATGTTTAGCTTCATGCCCCAAACGCAATTGCAACACGCAGGTCGTGACTTCTTGTGGTTCTTGTGGCCTCTTTGGCCCTTCGCTTGCTTTGCTTTGTACGCTTTCCGCAAGCAACTTAATCGCACGCATATTAAGTTACCTCTCTTTATTTTTGTGGGGCTTTTCATTTCGACCGTTCTTTTAGACGTCTCTGAAAATCGTTTCTTGATGACGTTAACGGCGCCGATGTGTGTGTTAGCCGCCTTTGGTTTGATGTCCGTTCATCGTACTTGGGCCAACGTTTTGGATTGGTTCTCGGCTTCTGTTTTCACTTTAGGCATTGCCACCCTTTGGGCTTACTATGCCGCATGGCACGCCAGTGTACCGCCTAAGATGGTGAAGTCCATTACGAATCTGGCTCCGAACGCAGCCCCCTTCTTCCACGGTCTTATCTTTGTGATGGCTTTCGGTATCACACTTTTGTGGATTGCTTTGGTTTTGTGGCGCATGAACCGTCACACCGTTGTGGCATGGAAGGGTCCGTGGATGGCTGCCACCGGTATTACCACGCTGGCTGTCTTATGCGTTTACCTCTTTGGCCCGGCCATTGATGATGCACGTAGCTATCGCCCGATTGCTCAACAAGTGGTGGCTGACTTTAAAGCGGTCAAAACCAAAAATGCCTGCATGTCGTCCGAGTCGTTGAGCCCGACCGAACGCACGATCTTTACCTACTACGGTGTACCGTTGTCGGAATCCGATCGCTGTCAATTTCATTTTGAGTCCCGAATCAAAGCTGCTTCTTTGGTTCCGACCAAAATTATTAACACCTATTCTCGTCCTCGCGAACCTGAGCGTTTTATTTTGTTGAGAGATTAATGTGACGCACCCGTTACCTGAACGTTTAACGCCACCCGATATTTCCCTGCGAGCCATCTGTAAGCTCGCAGGTCCTATTTTTGTGGCCAACATCGCCATCGTGGGCGGTGGCACGATTGATACCGTGATGGCCGGTCATTTGGGCCCTGATCACTTGGCTGCGATTGCCTTGGGTCTTGCCTCCATGATCATGGTTTTCATGGGCTTGGTGGGTATTTTGCAAGGGATGAGCCCTTTGGCAGGCCACCATTTCGGTGCCCGTCAATTTGAAAAGATCGGTTTTGAGCTTTCACAATGTTTGTGGCTTGCGCTCATCTTGTCATTAATCGGCATGCCGATTTTAGGGGCCACCGATATTTGGACGGGTTTGGCTGAGGCGCAAGGCGAAGTCAAGCGCATGGCGGCTCAATACTTAACGATCAGTATGATCGGTTTGCCGGCTGCCTTAGCAGGACGCGCTTTTATTTCGTTAAATGCCGCTGTTTCTCGCCCTAAAGTCACGATGTACGTGAGTTTGGCCATGCTCTTTTTGAAGGTGCCGTTAAACGCCATCTTTATGTACGGTTGGCTTGGCTTTGATGCCATGGGCGGTGCCGGTGCGGCCATTTCCTCCACGGTCTTAACTTACATCTCTGTTTTGGTGTATTTGATCGTTTGGAAGCGAGACAAGTACTACGCCAAGATGCGTTGTGCTCATTTTTATTGGCCGCAACCAAAAGCCATGTGGGCACAGCTCAAAATCGGTATTCCGATTGGCTTATCCACTTTCTTTGAAATTAGCTCCTTTACGTTGATGGCCATTTTCATTTCCCGCTTTGGTGCCGTGACGGTGTCCGCTCACCAAATCGTGGCAAACATCACATCTTTGGCCTATATGTTGCAATTGGCCATTGGTATTTCTTGTACCGTTTTGGCCGCCCAATGTTTAGGAGCTGGCTGGGCAAGCGTGGCTGAAAAAGCAACGCACCGTTGCTTAATCCTTGCCGTCATTACATCGTCTTTGACGGCTGCTACCCTTTACTTCGGTCGAGACATGATTTTGCATTGGTACACGTCTGACGAAACCGTGATTCAAATTGCAGCCTCTTTGATCTTGTTCGGTGTGTGTTACCACATCTTTGATGCCATGCAATGCGTAAGCGCCTTCTCACTTCGTGCTTATCGCGTCACCTTTGTACCGATGGTAATTTACGGGGTTTTGCTCTGGGGTATCGGTATTATCGGGGGCTACTACATGGCCTTTGATGCAACGCCCTTCTTCGCAGCACCGCTTAAAGCCTACGGCTTCTGGGGGATGGTGGCTTTGGGCTTATTCTTAGCCGGTAGCGTTTTAACGGGGCTGGCTTTGTGGGTCGCTCGTACCCGAGCCAAAGAAGACGAACACGTCTCACATGCTCACATTTAATTGAGCACTATTTCAACAACCGCTTTCGAGACTTTCGGAAGCGGTTGTTTTCTTTTGATCAACTCAAACACAAACTCACACAATTTTCTTCTAATTATCCGAACCTCATGTCGTATACTGAAAGAAAATCAGTGTTACTAGGAGGGTCTTATGAGCGTGCAACAAAATCTTATTGCAGGTGTCTGCGTTGCCGTTGGTATTGCTTCAGTGGGCTTTACATTAAAAGCAGGGATTGATCACTTTGTCGAACGTGATCGCGTTGTCACCGTTAAGGGCTTAGCCGAGCGCGATGTCGCCGCGGACTATGTCATTTGGCCCGTCACCTTCCGAGTCGCTGGTAACAACCTCTCGACACTTTATAACCGCGCACAAAATCAATCCAATATCATCAAAGACTTCTTAGTTAAAGAAGGGATTCCGGCTGAAGAAATTTCCATGGGGACGCCCCGTGTGACTGACTTGCATGCCGATTTTTACGGCACGACGTTGCCGCCGGAGCGCTATCGCGTCGAAATGGTTTTGTCCGTAGCTACAAAGAATGTTGACTCAGTGCTTAAAGCCATGGTCAATCAAACGGAACTCATTCGCCAAGGCGTGATGTTTATCAATAACTATCGCACGGAGTTCTACTATAACGGTCTCAACTCCATTAAGCCTGAAATGATTGAAGAGGCAACGAAAAACGCCCGAGCAGCCGCTCAAAAATTTGCTGAAGACAGCGACAGCACCTTGGGTAAGATTCGTCGAGCCAATCAAGGTCAATTCTCAATTTATGACCGAGACAGCAATACGCCTCAAATGAAGTGCATTCGTATCGTGACCACGGTGGAATACTATTTAAAGGATTAAGCTTTGCGGATCGCCTCTAAGGCCACGGCATAAGCATCTTCAACGAAGGGATCAATGCTGATTAAATCCGGCATTGATCTCATCCACGTTAATTGGCGCTTGGCTAATTGTCGAGTGGCGGCAACGCCCGATAAGAAAAAGCGATCTTTATCACACTCACCCAATAAAAAATCAATCGCCTGACGATAACCCACTGCACGCATAGCGGGGGCTTCACGCACAAAGTCAGGGGACTTCATCAACGTTCTGACTTCATCCAAAAAGCCAGCATCTAGCATTAATTGGAAACGCTTTTTAATGCGTTCGTGCAAAAGCGCACGATTGGCGGGCATCAGGCCTAACGTCAAAAATTGATAAGCGCATTGCGAAATTTTTTGGGCTTGATAGGTCGATAACGGTTGACCCGTTTGACGAAAAACCTCCAACGCACGAGAAATACGTTGACTGTCGTTAGGATTCAAGCGAGCAGCGGTGACCGGATCGACTTTAGCCAATTCTTCATGCATGGCAGGCCAACCGACTTCTGTCGCACGCGCTTCAATCTCAGCACGTACCACCAAATCCGTTGAAGGCATTTCGTTTAAACCTTCTTTAATGGCTTTGGCATAAAGCATCGTACCGCCCACAATTAAGGGCAACTTTCCACGCGCTTTAATCTCTTCGATTTTGGCATAGCAGTCTTTAACAAAGTCCGCTGCATTGTAGGTATCAAAGGGATCGCGAATGTCGATTAGGTGGTGTGGCACCCCATCCATTTCCTCTGCCGTTGGCTTGGCGGTACCAATGTCCATACCTCGATAAATCAAGGCCGAGTCAATGGAAATCACTTCGGTATTTAACGTTTGAGCCAAACGCACGCCTAAAGCAGTCTTGCCACTTGCCGTAGGGCCTAAAATCAAAACAGCATCCACCACGACTATTGGCCTCGCATGAAAAGTTTATCCAAGTCCGCCATCGTCACTTGCACCCAAGTGGGGCGACCGTGATTGCATTGGTCTGAGCGCTCGGTTTGTTCCATTTGACGCAAAAGCGCATTCATCTCTTCAATGGAGAGTTGTCGATGGGCTCGCACGGCACTGTGGCAAGCCATCGTGGCCAAAATTTCGTTGCGACGCTCTTGAATCAAACTCGAATCACCGAACTTACGAATATCAGCCAAGGTTTCTACCACCAAGGCTTCACCCGTGCGATTAATGTCGCCCGACAACACCGCCGGCACCGCTCGCAAACGCAAGTGCGTGGGAGAAGCGCATTCCAAGTCCAACCCTAATTGCAATAACAGTGACTGATGGTCTTCAAAAGTGGCGATGTCTTCAGCCGTTGCTCTGAAAACTAACGGAATTAACAATTGTTGCGTAGCGAGCTTTTGCGCATCCACCTGACGCTTGAGCTTTTCATACACAACGCGCTCGTGCGCAGCGTGCATATCCACTAACACCAAACCGTGATCATTTTCAGCCAAAATGAAAATGCCACCCACTTGTCCCAAGGCTCTGCCTAAGGGAAATGCTAAATTTTGATGATCAGGATCGACCGTCTGAGACTCCCCTTCCCGAATGGCTTTGACCGTATCCGGAATCATTCGAGAGGACGTTCCTTTCGTTTGATAAAAGTCGAGGTAACGATCTAAATGAGAAGGTTCGTAAGCAGGCGCTGTTGTCGTCTGCAAACCAAAGGAAGCACTTGCAGGATAAGAGGCTCCGGCCGCAGGCGTTGATAAATTCAATCGATCTTGCGAAACGTAGGTCATCCCCATGGCGGGCTTAGAAGTCTCGGGGTTCTCGGTTTCAGCCTCAGAAGTTTGCGATTGAGAGGCCAATGCAGGTGCCAGAGCATTTTGCACTGCGTGCATCACGAATTGGTGAACCCATTGACTGTCACGGAATCGCAATTCGCTCTTCGTGGGATGAACGTTCACATCAACCTTGACCGGATCAATATCCAAGAAAAGGCAATACATGGGTTGCATTTGGTTATGCAACACATCAGCATAAGCGGCTTTAATGGCGTGCGCTAAAAGCTTATCGCGCACATAGCGACCGTTAACGTAGCAGTACTGAGCGTCCGTGCGATTGCGACCGGCCGTGGGCAACCCCACCCAACCGAAAACACGTGCAATGCCCGTTTCGGCATAGACTTCGCGCTGCGCATTGGCAAATTCTGACGGCAAAATACGATTAACACGTGCTCGGCTTTCTTCAATCGGCAACACCAACACAGGCTTACCGTTATGAATCATGCGAAACTCCACTTGCGGATGAGAAATCGCAATGCGCTCTAAGGCCGTTTTGCAGTGCGCGGCTTCCGTGGCTTCGGACTTTAAAAATTTGCGACGAGCCGGTGTCTTAAAGAATAAATCTTCAACTTCAACACGAGTACCGACAGCGCCCGCTGCGACATCGACAACACCCTCATGGATACTGTAGGCGTAGTCTGAGTCTGCCGTGCGAGAGGTTAGCGTTAAGGCTGAAACCGAAGCAATGGAAGCCAGAGCTTCACCTCTGAAACCAAGGCTTAGAACATGTTCCAATTCATCAAGATTGCGAATTTTGCTGGTCGCGTGGCGCTTAAGGGCCAAGGGCAATTGATCTTTAGCTATCCCTCGACCGTTATCGGTTACCGTCAGTCGCTTGATGCCGCCTGCGTCAAGGCGCACTTCGATTTTGGTGCTTCCGGCGTCAATGGCGTTTTCCACCAATTCTTTAAGAACAGAAGCGGGGCGCTCAATCACCTCGCCAGCAGCGATTTGACTGATTAACTGATCGGAGAGCTCGCGGATTTCACGATCCGGTGCTCGAGAGGATTGAATATCTTGCATAATGGACTCAATTGTAGCATTGACGCTCGTTAACAACTTTTAACGCAATACTTTGGGTTCATCACACTTTAGCGTGAAAGTTGTAAAACCCAAGCAAAAAGTGGTAACA
>CAJLGW010000085.1 GCA_905206345.1 uncultured Sutterella sp.
AAATTACTGACTTTGTCAACTTATTTATCAATTTCACACGTTTTCGTGATGAACCGATCTTTTATCTTTTGGTATTGTGGTGACTCTAAAAGAAATGAATGGTAAAAATCGAATAGAGGAGTTTAAAACTTTATGCATGGCTCGAGGGTGGCTAGTTAACCAACTTGACGTTCAAAATCGATTAGATGTATTTTTGCGAGCGCAAGAGGAGGTTGAGCTTAAATGAGTCTGAGAAGTATCGATTTGATGATTATTTTAAGTTCATTGGTAATGAAGAGTCTCTTATTTCGATATTGCATATTTTGGATTAACAAAGCACATTGGTTACAAAGAAGCCATAACCTAAACTTTAGGTAAGAAAATCACGAGGGCGTGTCTTTTGAGAGGATCCTTGATAGCAAGATTACCAATGCTCTTAGACTGCTTTCGCGGCGGTTTCCGCGCCCTCATAATTTTATATTGAACCTACAGCAAACTGATGATTGCTTTTTGATGGAATGTTACTGACGAATTTAATCTTGTAAACTGAAATAAGATTTAACAGCTCCTGCAAGCTCTATATTGATTAGAAAAAAGCGACTTATTGATGGGATTGCATTTCTTCAACTGCTTGAATTTTCTTGATGATTGATTTGACGATCGTTTCAATGTCACTGCCCTGTCCGTAATCAGCAGCTGCAACGAAATTAACTCGCCCAGCTTTTTTGAGGGCCTGTACAGCCTCTTTACTTTTGTCCTCATCATAGACGGCGATGGACTGACCTCCGTTCGTTTTTACTAGTTTCATGCAAGGAACGTCTGTTAAACCATCGCCAATATAAATCATATTTCGGAACGGAACTCGTCTCTCATCATCTGGTGTGAAGCGATTTAATTTCTCAGCGCTTTTGCTGTCAATCGCTAAAACTCCTTTATTAATTCGGAATAAAAATTGAGTTTTAGTTGTGTAATTTACGGCAAATTTAGGCCACAGGATAGTGTCATTGTAGTCGTACATAAATTCGCAAGCATAAATCTTTTTAAAGTACTTAGCGATTTCGGTACCTTCAATGATTTCTTTGATACCAGACGAAACAATGTAATGTTCAATCCGTACACCCGCTTTTTGTCCATATTTATTGATGCGTTCAAACCAAGTTTCAACACCATCAAAATATTCAATCTTTTTTCCCATTTTCTGGAAAGTTTTACGCTTAATGCGAACTTTCTTTTCTTTCGCTTCTTCAACCATTTTGAACATATATGCCAAAACATTGTCCATTTCTTGATCGTCGGTTAATTTGTTGGCTTCTTTCCAAAATGTAGTTGCATCAATTCCTAGCGCAGGAATAAATGCATACTCTTGCATATCTTTGGTACAAAGTGTTTTGTCAAAGTCATACATAATGGCAACAATAGGTCGAGTCATTTTTTCTCCCTGAAAGTGAATGGTTATATTCTGTGTTATTAAGTGAATTTACAAAGTAATTTACTAGATTACTTTAACACGGACAGTCATAGAAAGTATCTAATCTAATTCATCTTTTTATGGATGTTGCACTAAATATCTGTAAATCATGAAGTGAGCTTAATGTGGGTTGTGATGCGAATAACAGGTGAGACATATGGTTCAATTGAATTCCAAGGTAAAACTCTATGAGGGAGTCAAAAACTGTCGTTTTATCACCGTCTTTCTGTGCTTTAAGCCCCTCGATCAATTCTTTCAATTACAAATTGAACAACTTAACAAACTTTGATTCTTTACAGGCGCTTAAATCCGTTGTCACAAATTTCCTATTGAGGTAAAGAGAAAAAATCGTCGCTGGAGTGGGCGACTTTTGCGCTTGTTCTCAAGTTTCCAATTTAATGATTTTCAAAGGGATATTTTTCTCTTTTGCCAAAACACGCAACACACCATTGATGTAATAATCCGTATAAGGGCAACGATCTGAATAATAAGCGACCAACCCCTTTTTATCCGGGCATCCTCGGGATTTAACGCAATCATTGAAAAAGGGGAGAGCGCAATTGTCACGAAAGCGCATTGTCAACAATGAAAAGCCATAGGGGAGTTTTTCAATTTCTTTAAGAAGTAACTATTTTGTATCACTCATGAAGGGTTTCTTTTTAGTTCCAACCACTGTGACCAATCCGTTTTTCTTTTGCTTTTTGGCGTCTTCAATCACAGACTGAAGTAGACTCGATCCATGCCCTTGCCCCTTATATTCAACGGTTTGGAATAACGTAAGGATTTTGATCAGTTTTTAAAACAACAAATAGCTCTCATCTTCATAAGGTTCATAAATTTCATATCCGATCGACAGCAACTTCTTCATTCGTCTTTGGAACATCCTTTCCGTTATTCCAATCAATTCGTCACGATAATCGTATATTCGTACTTCGCGCTTTTGATCGTGTATTCGATGCAAGCGTCCTGCGTACTGAATAAGCGCAGCACCGTGAGAGACGGGGAGAGCTAGAAAGAGCGTATCCAACCTCGGATCATCAAAACCCTCACCAAGAAAAGCCCCCGTCGTTAGTAATACCCGAGATTCAGTCAAATTCTTATCGAAGAATTTTTCCAAAAGAGCTTTTTGTTGCTTTTTACCCATTCCGCCTTGCATCACGAAAACATTGGGGACGTCTTGCATCATGTCGGATAAGAGGTCTAAATGGGCTTTGCGAGCGGTGATTAAAACGGGATTGCGATTTTCGCTTAAGGCTTTTTTGATGTCTTTAACAATGTGTTCATTACGTTCTTTGTTGTTTGCCAGGTCATTATAAATTTCAGCCATCGTGACCTTTTCGAAATGTGCAAGATCCGGATTCAATTGACAGCCTGTAGGTCGTGGTAACACGTAGTGTTTAAACGGTTGATTACGGATTTCTTGCCGTTGATTGACTCGATGTCGGCAAGGGCCGCACTGCATATAAACAATGGGGTGACGGCCGTCCTTACGGGTAACGGTGGCAGAAAGCCCTAAAACATAACGACAATGACTTTCTTTTAAAATCATCTCGAAACTGACGGCAGCAACATGGTGACACTCATCGACAATGATCATTTCATAATGATTCAAAATGTCTTGCAATCTTTCTTTTCGACTAAGACTTTGGATGACGGCAATATCGACCTTATGTGTTGCTTTAAATTTCCCAGCTCCGATCAGACCAATTTGCCGATCTTCTAACTCTAAAAAGGTTTTAAGACGTTCTTTCCATTGTTGAGCCAGTTGCGTTCTATGAACCAGAATCAGCGTTGGAACATTGCGTTTAGCAAGCATCGCAATACCTACGACTGTTTTTCCGAAAGCGGTTGTTGCCGATAGGACGCCGTCATTACTTTTGAGTAATTTTTCAAGGGCAATCTGTTGATTAGCTCTTAACTCACCCTTGAACGTCACATCAATCGTCGGTAACGAAAGTCTTTTATCATTGAGTTGCCAGGTAATTTGGTGCCCATTTAAAAGCTCAGAGACTTTATCAAAAAGACCTCGCGGAAGCGCAAGGTATCGGTCGAGATTATCAAAGGTATAAATGAGTTTGGGAATACCAAAGGTATTTAAGCGTTGCTTTTGACGCATGAAGAAGTCGGGATTTTGAAAGCTTGCTAATCGCATCAATGCCGTTTGTAAAGCAGGTGAAAGTTGCGTTTTTTCGAAATAAATTTTGTTGGCGAAGGTCACCACGAGTGGTTCTTTACAGCCTTCTTTAAGTTGACGCGATTTAATGACATCTTTCTTTTCCCAAGGCGGAATGCTTTCTTGGGTTAAAGCCCAACGCTCAGTCTCGGCTTCAATTTCATCGATATGCTCTTTGGGCACAAACGTCATCACCTTCGCGGTCGATATGCGGCGAATGTCGGCTAAGAATTGCCATTGGTTTTGATAAGCAACAAAGTCCTTATTGACGAAAACACTGTTGCCTTGTAAACGAGGCCCTTTTTGTAGTGGAAGCGCAATGAGATTACCGAAACCGCCGATGGGTATTTGGTCTTGGTTAGGGATGAGACGATCATAAGAATCCAGTAAGTTCGGGTAATTGTCGATGGTTTTATTTAAAAGAAACGATCCCATATGACGAGCGTCAGTAGCAGAGATTTTTTCTTCAAAGAAAAACCAGACATGAGCTCCATTACCCGATCGCGAGCGTTCAATGTAGACGGGAACTTTGTATTGCTCGCACGTTGCCACAAAGGCTTTCACATCTGCCTCAAATGTGAGTTTGTCAAAGTCAACGACGAGAAATTGACAAAGATCACCGGGAAGCAAAGGATAGACACCAATGGTGATATTGCCAGCAAGGTGTTTGTAGATGACATCCTCAGTCAGCTCATCTAAGACACGATGGGGACATGTTGTGCATTTTGTAATCCGAAAATCACAAATATGCGCTTTAAAACGGTTAATGCACACAGGCGAGTAACCGGAGTGTCCGTTTTTACTTTCAAAACGTTTGGCATAAACATCTCGGCGAGCAACAAATAAGTCTGAGAATATCTTGAGTTTTTCTGCAATCGAAAAATGTGTTTGAGACTGGCTAGCGGAAGAATGTGCCAGCTCTGCGAGTAGTGTTTCCGCCGCTTTTAACTCCGACTTAAGTTGTGCAATTCTTTTTTGAAGATCGTCAATGCTGAGATTGTGTGTATTCATTGCCGATCTCCTTTAACGCAATACTCAAGTGATAAAAATTACGATTCCCAGTCTTTGATGTTGTATTTTTTGAGTAACTCTTGAGCCTTTTCCATACCCGTATCCATAATGTCAACGGACTTATTTTTCCGGCTGCCTAGGTAAAGGAATTCTTGTTCGACCAAGTGATCCATGGCATCCCAGTCGTAGGATTTCCAGCTCGAGCGCATTTCTTGATTTTTGTTCCAAGCAAAACGCGTCAGATAAAGAAGAATTAGGGTGAGTTCTTCAATGGCTTCACGAGGTTCGGTAGGAAGATTTTGGGGAGTTGTCATGATGAAACCTCCAGTGTTATTCTCATTTTATCGCGGATTTGTTCAATGATAAATTTTTCAAATTCAGAAGGGTAATAATGTAAAAGATGAAGACTGTCACGATGACACATTAACCATAACGGTTCAATAAAAGATCATTAGGGAACTTGTTGCCAGGCGACAAACTGTTTATCTTTTTCACTGAAAACCATAACGATTTTGATTAACTCGTGATTATGAAGTGTTTCGCCATAATGCTTGGCTTGCACTTGTTCAAAGCCATTTTGTAAAAGCATCTCAACTTGCGAGGTTTTTTGGGCATATTTAAATTCAAAGACCCAGTGACGATTACCTGCTTCAACTTCCAAATCACTACGACCTAATGCCGTGTGCGTTTCAACTTTAGGCATCATCGCAGCACCAATCAACAAAACTTGAAGATAAGCACGGCAAGTCGCTTCATCGGTAATGGGATAGCGGTGGTAATCAATAGCGTTAACAGCTTTATTAAAGTATTCGATCACTTGATGAACACTGTCATTTGCCATCACTTTCGACAAAAGAGGTACACCGGATTGTAGGCGGTTATCATTCTTTAGCAGTTCATCGGCATAGAGTCTAGCCATGGACGAAGAGACTTCTTTATTGGGGTAGCCCAGCTGAACAACACCGGCTACAAGAAGCTCTTTAATCGTTAGATAACCAGATTGGGTTAGAAGAGCCTCCAACGAAATTTCGTCATATTGTCGACTGGCTTTTAATACATCGATGTTAATCGCAATGGGTTGATCATATTGACGAGGGTTGGCCAATGCGTGAGTATTGAGATACTTCATTAAAACAGTGGGTTGACCGCCACTTTCGTACCAATAGTTTTGAAAACCTAACTCAGGGTGAGCAAAGAAATTCAAAACAGACCATGGACAATAAACGTGAGTCTGAGCCATGGCATCAAAAGAAAAACCGTCGTAGTGCTCTTTGAGTTGGTTAATGAGTTCAGACTCTTCAATATTCAATACCTTGCTCGCCTTAGTCAAATACGGGGCAAAGTATTGCTGAATTTCATTTTCGGTATAACCTAACAGTGTTCCGTAGGCAGGAATAAGTGAAATATCTTGAAGGTTATTGAAGGCTGAAAAAATGCTTGTATTACTGAACTTCGTGATGCCAGTCATGAAGAAAAAACGTAAGCATCCTTCAAATTGTTTTAGCGTAGCGTAAAAGTCACCTAAGACATCTCGAATAACATTAAAAATGTCTCGATTGTTCAGATGCGCTGTCAATGGGGCGTCATATTCGTCAATTAGGAGAACAAGAGAACTCGGAGCTAACGAGGATAGCCAGCTTTTAAATTGGTCCATAAACAACACAAGTTGTTGATTAGGATCGTATTTAAACCCAAGGGGTGCAAATGAAGTAATGATCTGACTTTGGAAAGCCGCCTCGAACTGCTCAGGTGATTGGAATTTCTTCAATCCAGAAAAATCTAGACGAACAACATCATAAGTTTTATCGGTCCAAAGTTTCTCAATGGTGAGGCCTTTGAAGTCTCGTACGCCAAATTTAAATAAAGACTCAAAAGTTGAAATTAGTAGTGATTTTCCAAAGCGTCGAGGACGAGCAAGGAATATCTTGCCTCGGCCCTTTCCTACCAAGGCAAAAATCAAATCGGTCTTATCAACATAAATTTCGTTGGATTGTCGAAGCGCTGAAAACGTCGATGTACCAAGGGGGAGAGGTCTTTGAGTCATTTTCTTTACAAACAAAAGTGTATGTCAACCATTGTACCAACACCTCTAATGATAATCCGTTTTTGTTCCACAAACTGTTCCAAAGTCATACCAACAGAGTAGGGAGCTTTTTTATAAGAATAGCGAACTGCTTAAATTCAAAATAGCACGATTCTCAGTAGTTCAAATTTGTCCATTTCACAGAGGTATCTTCCAACAGGTATCTCTGTGAGGTTGAACGCAGTGGACATTCATTTCTTGCTGATAGACACCAATTAGTTGCTAAATATGAGGGGGATTTCTAAAAATTCGTAATTCTGTTGATTTTATCGTCTAACGGTACTGC
>CAJLGW010000086.1 GCA_905206345.1 uncultured Sutterella sp.
TGATGGTGAAGATTCAAAGGTTATTTGCAAAGACTAATTTGAAAATTCCTGTTTGACGAACTGATAAAATCCCTTTAGGGAAGCTCTTCAAAAGCCCCTGTTGTCAAGCCGAATGAAGCAAAAATGTTTCGTTCGTTTTTCTTTACAACATCAAAAAATTGTGCTTTTTTACCCTAGGAATAGTATAGGGGACTTCCAAAAATGAAAAGCCTGTGGGACAGGCTTTGATATGAGATTCAGCTAGCAAAAAGTACAAAAAATCATTTACCATCAAAAGCGTTACCTTGCACGGCATCAAATCCTATGCACAGGTCCAAGTAGAAGCCATTAACATCCGTGAGGCCTTCGTGCGCAGCCGATAGCAACGTCGTAGCACCGATGTTTACAGACGACAGATGTCTTTGACCTCAACCGGAACAAAATAATTTTTGCCTCTTTTCTCCTACGCTTGGGAAACAGACAGTTGCTTTAGTGCTAAACCGATCAGGCGATCCGCTTCATCCACCATGAATAACGGAATGTTCAAAACATCGTCATCAAGCTTTAAATTGTCTAACGAGAAGCGTACTCGCAATTTCACCTGATTTGGAAAAATTTCTTTAAATTTCTTCAGATTCCGACTCGTAACATTAGCCTCGGACTTCACTTCCACTGGGAAAATATCATTTTTGCGTTGAATCAAAAAATCCACTTCATAAGAAGGATTTATTTGGGACCAATAACGAGGTGTTGCTTCAAATTGAGGGGTCAACCCCTGCAAAACAAAGTTTTCCGACAAGGCCCCTTTAAATTCCGTGAAAAGACGTTGCCCCTCATTAAATGCACTCGGATCTAACAGCGCCAAACGACGAAGAACACCCACGTCAACCAAATAGAGTTTAAATGCAGATAAGTCATCGTAAGCCGCAATGGGTAAACCGGGCGCGCTACTTCGGTAAATCTTTTCAACCAATTTTGCATCCACCAGCCATTGCAGAGCGTCTTCATATTCACGCGCACGGGCCCCTTCTTTCACCGCTTTATAGAGAAACTTCTTATTTTCTCGGGCTAACTGGGATGGAATGGATTTCCAAATCATTGAGATTTTCGGAAACTCTGTGGGACTGGGATGTTTTCCGAAGTCTCGCTGATAGGCATCCAAAATATTCATAAGCGCATCTTGAACAGCCGTCACATCTCCGGCTTGAGTCCACCTCTTGACTGACTCCGGCATTCCTCCGGTGACGAAATACATCTTTAGCTTTTCGTAAAGAGGGTTAAAAAACGCCGGCAATATCGGCTCAAAGTCATCGACCGAACGAATTAAATTCACCAAATTTTCATCACCACTGGCAAGTAAAAATTCCGTAAATGTCATGGGATGAATTTGTAAAAAGTCCACCTTACCGACGGGGAAAGAAGAGGGCTTTGCCAATGCAATGCCCAGAAGCGAACCCGCACAAGCTATATGATATTCGGGCGCATTCTCGCAAAAATATTTCAGCGAATTAATGACATTGGGGCAGTCTTGAATTTCGTCAAAAATGATTAAGGTTTTTCCCGGCTCAATTATCTCACTGCTGATCATCATCAGGTTTTTCAAAATCCGATGAGCATCTTTAGTCGTTTCAAAAAACGTCTTGTATTCTTCATTTTCATCAAAGTTGAAGTACACCGTGTTTTCGTAATAGCGACGACCGAATTCTTTTAAAATCCATGTCTTCCCAACCTGGCGCACGCCCTTCAAAATTAAAGGCTTGCGATAAGGCGAATTCTTCCACTTTAATAACTTCTCTAAGACCAAACGTTCCATCTCAAACCTCTTAAAATCTATAATTATGTGAGAATTGTCACACTATTATATATAATTATGTGATTCCAATCACACTTTTATATAAAATTCCGTGATTAAGACCGAAAAAAGAGGCTCCAAGAAAACTCTCTTGAAACCTCTCAAACTCTCTCGCCCTCAGTTGAGGACCAGTGTTTAAATTTTTAAGAAACTATTGTTCGTCTTTATTGTCTTCGTATTCTTCAATGTGAATGAGTATATTGGCAATAATGGCCGTCAAACCACCCGTCGTAATACCGGAAGAGAAAATGCTGCGAAGCGTTTCCGGGAATTGCGACAAGATTTCAGGCACCATTTCCACGCTCAAGCCCAAAGAGAAACTCAAGGCAATCACCAAGATGGCCTTACGGTCAATGCGTTGGCTGGCGATAATACGAAGACCGGCAGCGGCCACCGTACCAAACATCAAAAGCGTGGCACCGCCCAAAACCGGATCGGGCATTAAAGAAAACACCAAACCGATGGCTGGGAACAATCCCAAGAGCACCAAGAAACCGGCAATGAAGTAACCGACGTAGCGGCTCGCCACACCCGTTAATTGAATCATCCCGTTATTTTGAGCAAAAATGGAATTCGGGAAAGAGTTGAGCATACCGGCAATCATGGAATTAAAGCCGTCAGCCAAAATACCACCTTGCGCACGCTTCATGAACACTTCACCGCGCACGGGTTGACCGGAAATCATGGAGTTGGCCGTCACGTCACCGTAAGCTTCGATGGCCGTGATCATATAAACCAAACCCAAACCGATGATGGCACCCCAGTCAAACGTAATCCCGTACTTAAAAGGCATCGGAATATTAAAGCCGCCGTAGCTCTTTACAGAAGAGAAGTCCACCATGCCAAAAAACCATGCCACGGCATAACCGATGGCAAGACCCAACACGATGGAGCTCATACGAAGATAACGGTTGGAGCTGCGGTTAAAGGCAATGATGGAGCAAAGCACCAAAGCGGCAATGCCTAAATTTTGGAAGCTCCCGAACGTGCCGTTTGCCTTGGCAGCAAAGCCACCGCCACAAGCAATGATGCCTACCTTAATCAAACTCATGCCGATTAAGGTCACAACGATGCCGGAAATTAAAGGCGTGATCACGCGACGCGTGTACTTCAAAATGCGGCTCACGAACATTTCCACCGTGGAGGCGGCGATGGTCGCACCGAAGACGCTCGCCAAACCGCCCGTCATACCGGCAGAAATCACCGGGCCAATGAAGGAAAAGCTCGTGCCTTGAATACAAAGCAAACCGCAACCGATGGGGCCCACCGTACGGCATTGGATAAAGGTAGCGATGCCAGAGACCATCAAGGACATGGAGACCAAATAACTTGTCGTTTCCAAATCCAGACCCATAGCCCCCGCAATGATCAAAGGCGGCGTGACAATGGCCACGAAAATGGCCAACATGTGTTGCAAAGCCGCAAAAATCGCATCCTTTAAAGGCGGTCGGTCTTCCAAACCGTAGATCAATTCAGAAGAAGGCTTGGCAGAGTGAGCTGCCTCTTGTAAATCTATTTCAGCCACGCCACAAATCCTTAACGCAAAGTAATTTGACGGTTTTCAAGGCTTTCGATGATCGCTAAAGATTCCACCTTGATGCCCATGGCACGCAATTCATCGCCCCCCAATTGGAAACCCTTTTCAATCAAAAAGCCCATACCGACCAATTCAGCACCGGCTTGATTGACCAAATCAATGATGCCCTTAGCGGCGTTACCATTGGCTAAGAAGTCATCAATAAAAAGCACCTTATCGCCTTCTTTGAGGTAGTCCTTGCTGACACAAACGTCATACGTGCGGTTTTTCGTAAAGGAATAAACCTTGGTGGCCAACATATTTTCCATCGTGCTCGGCACTTTTTTCTTTGCAAACACAACGGGTAATTCCAAGAGGTAGCCCACCATAATGGCAGGGGCAATGCCGCTTGCTTCCACGGTCAAAATCTTATTAATTTCAGTGCCGGCAAAACGACGGACAAACTCCACAGCCATTGACTTCATCAAAATCGGATCCATTTGATGGTTAATGAAGTTATCGACTTTTAAAATGCCACCGTCAAAGCATTTACCGTCTTTGAGAATTCGCTCTTTGAGTGCTTTCATGCCAGCCACCGTTGTGCAAAAGAAGAAAAAATAAAGATGCAAAATTATATAGCATTGGGTTTAAAAGCTCTCCTTTCTGATCGTCCTTCTCGTCTTCAATCAAACACCTCCCACTTAATCTACATTAATAACCTTAGGGGTAATCCCGAAAGACACTAAAAATCAAACGAAAAATCAGTCTCTTAGATATTGGTCGGCAATTAGGTTGAAAAAGTTTTCAATTTTTGGCCTAAGTAGTTTTATCTAACTTTATGATCTCTTTGAAAATTTTCCATTTGAGAGAGATTTTTTTACTCGCAATAATTGAGGCATTCAAATACGCATCAACAAATGCAAAACTAATTCGAAAAGGAGTTCAAGATGAATTTCAAAACTTTGATGGCCGCTGCTGCCATGACGGTTGCTTTAACCGGTGTTTCTATGACGAGCGTCACGGCCACGGCCGCTCAGGCCACGACCTACACGGTGGGTACGGGTGCTACCTACCGTCCGTTTGAATTCCAAACGCCCAGCAAAGAAATCGTGGGTTTTGACATCGATTTGATGAAGGCCATTGCTAAGGCTGAAGGCTTTAAGGTGAACTTCATTAACACGCTTTGGGGTGTGATTTTTGAATCCGTCAAAAACGGAGACCGTGACATGATCATGTCGGGCATCACCATCACACCGCAACGCAAAGAAGCCGTTGACTTCTCCTTGCCCTACTTTGCTGCTCACCAATTGATTTTGACGCAAAAGGGTTTAACGGTAAAAGGCATGGCCGATTTGAAGGGTAAGAACGTTGCCGTTGTCGCCAATTCCGCCGGTGACATTATTGCTTCGAACGCTTTTGGCAAAGCCAGCAAAAACATCAAGCGTTTCGATAACACGCCTTTGGTCTTGGAAGAACTCTCCGCAGGCGGCGTTGACGCAGCCATCGGTGACGTCGGTGTCTTTGCATACTACGTCACGCAAAACCCTGATAAGAAATTCAACATGGCTCGCGACGAAAAGTTTGAAGACCAATACTTCGGTATCGCTGTGCGCAAGGGCAACAAGGCCATGCTCGATAAGGTCAACTCTGGCTTGAAGAAGGTGATTGCCTCGGGCGAATACGCCAAGATCTACGCTAAGTGGTTCGGTGAAAAGGCCCCTGTTCCGGCTTTGCCCATTAAGTAATTAGCCCCTCATTGATAAAACGACGCCCTGAGGTTGTTTTCTGACAGCCTCAGGGCTTAACGCAATAACAAACAGGATTTTTTGTATGTTTGGTTTACGTTTAGATGTTTTGGTGGAATACTGGCCGCTTTTCATTGAAGGCGCTCAAATCACCCTTGAATTAACCGTCGGTTGTGTGTTTTTTGGCATCATTTGGGGCATGATTTTAGGCATGGCCCGTATGGCCAGTGCCCGTCACGAACCTTGGAAATCCATTCTCTACTACGGCGTTCGTTGGCCCGTGACGATTTGGGTAAGTTTCTTTCGCGGCACTCCCCTTTTCGTTCAAATCTTTTTGATGTATTTCGCCGTCCTTCCGATCTTTATTCATCCGGTTGACGGATTAATCATCGACGGCGCCTTGGCTCGCGAACTTCGCAGTAACTACGGTGCTTTTATTGCGGGTTTCCTTGCCATTACGCTCAATGCCGGTGCCTACATGAGTGAAGTGTTCCGTGCCGGTATTCAGTCGCTCGATAAAGGTCAAAGTGAAGCCGCACGCTCCATCGGCATGACCTACTGGCAATGCATGCGCCACATCATTTTGCCGCAAGCCTTCCGCCGCATGTTGCCCGCTTTGGGTAACAACGCCATTGCCATTTTGAAGGACTCCTCTTTGGTCTCAGCCATCGGTTTAACCGAATTGGCTTACGCCGCACGCACCGTTGCGGGTGCCTCCGCCCGCTATTGGGAACCGTACTTGACGATTTCTCTTATGTATTGGGTTCTCACGTTAGCCTTGGCTTATGGCATCAGTCGTTTAGAAAAACATTTGGGTAAGGGAGACGAACAATGAGCGAAGTGATTGTTGAAATTCGTGACTTGAAGAAAAACTACGATGATCTTCAAGTGCTCAAAGGCATTGACCTCGTTGTTCGCAAAGGTGAAAAGGTGGTGGTGTTGGGCCCGTCAGGGTCAGGTAAGTCCACCATGCTTCGTTGCATCAACGCCTTAGAAGACGCCAATTCCGGCAGCATCAAAGTCGGCGGCATTGAAATCACCGATCGCAAGACCAACATCAATAAAGTGCGCGAACACTTAGGGATGGTTTTCCAACGCTTTAACCTCTGGCCTCATAAGAGCGTGCTCGAAAACGTCATGCTCGGTCAAATGGTGGTGAGTGGCAAAAGCGAAGATGAAGCTCGTAAAAAAGCCATGGAAACCCTCACGCGTGTAGGATTGGCCGATAAAGCCAATCAATACCCCGTGCGCTTATCGGGTGGTCAACAACAGCGCGTGGCGATCGCCCGCACGTTGGCGATGGACCCGAAGGTCATCTTGTTTGACGAACCGACCTCGGCGCTTGACCCGGAATTGGTGGGTGAAGTCTTGGCTGTCATGAAAAGCTTAGCTGATGAAGGCATGACCATGATTGTCGTCACGCACGAAATCACGTTCGCAAAAGAAGTCGCTGACCGCGTCATCTTCATGGACGGTGGCGTCATCGTTGAAGAAGGTTCGCCTGACGAGGTTTTGGTGAAGCCCAAGGAAGAACGCACTAAGGCTTTCTTAAAACGCGTGTTGTAAATCGATTGGGAAATTGTCGAAGGGAAAGAGGAGTTTTGGCTCCTCTTTTTCTTTTGTGACTACCGCTCAATCCATACTTCGGCGAGATCTTGTTGATGTAAAACTATTTACGCAGAGTGGATTGCGTTTTTTAAACTTCTATCAAGTCCGCAAACAAAAACTGTCAAGTCTTTGAACTTTCCCTAGAAAGGGTTTCACTTTCTGGGGAAAGTTCAGGTTTAGAGAAATTCGCCAGAAACCCCGCTAATTCATTAGCGGGATGAATGGCGCAAAGTCGAAAGAC
>CAJLGW010000087.1 GCA_905206345.1 uncultured Sutterella sp.
GGCAGTACCGTTAGACGATAAAATCAACAGAATTACGAATTTTTAGAAATCCCCAATATTTTGTTCGTATTTTTACTCATTTTGGCCTGCTTAAATTTGCAAAATTCTGACATAATGAATGGAACATTCACTATTTTATTGAACGATCGTTCACTAAAGTGTTAAAAGTTTTTTATTTATCAGTTGCTTACAACATTTTTCTAAGTCTAATTTGGAGTGTTTAATGATGTCTTCGAAGTTTGTTCCGAAGTATGCGGCGCTCACGATGTCTGTAATGGTCGCCTTTGCATTGGTGGGATGCAAGGATGATGCAGGCCAAGCCCAACGTCCCCCGCAATCTGTAACTGTTGTGACGGCAGAGGTCTCTTCGCCTGTTTTGAGTAAAGAGTTGAATGGTCGCACCAGTGCCTACGAAATTGCAGAAGTTCGTCCGCAAGTGGCCGGTATCATTCAAAAGCGTACTTTTGAAGAAGGTCAAATGGTGAAAGCTGGGGATCAGCTTTTCCAAATTGACGACAGTCTCTATCAAGCCGCTTATGAAGAAGCTCAAGCTAACTACAAGTTAGCTCAAGCTAATGCTCGTCGTTTTGCCCAATTGGTTAAGGTTAATGCTGTCAGTAAGCAAGAAAACGATCAAGCGCAAGCTCAGTACAAGACGGCACAAGCCGCTTTAAAAACGGCTAAGACTAATCTTGAATACACCAAGGTCGCTAGCCCGATTTCCGGTCGTGTGGGCCGCTCTGAAGTGACGCCGGGTGGTTTAGTAAGTGCTTACCAAGCTCAATACCTGACGACGGTCCAACAAATGGATCCGATTTACGTCGACGTGCGTCAAACGAGTAACGATTTGATCAAACTTAAGCGTGATATTGCCAGTGGCAAAATCCAAACCAAGGATGGTGCCGTGGAAGTGACCTTAGTGGGTGAAGACGGTTTAACCTTTGAACAAAAGGGCAAGTTGATTTTCACCGGCGAATTGGTTGACGAAGCAACGGGCATGGTTAACATGCGTGCTGTTTTCCCCAATCCCAATGGTGAATTAATGCCGGGGATGTTTGTTCGCGCTCGCATCGAAGAGGGCGCTCGTCCTAACTCAATTCTTTTGAGCCAACGTTGCGTGATGCGAAATCCTAAGGGTGAGGCTTATGTTTTTGTTGTTACGCCTGAAAATAAGGTAGAACAACGCATTGTGATCGCCAATCGCACCGTCGGTACGGATTGGCTCATCGAAGATGGCCTCAAGCAAGGTGAACGTGTTGTGCTAGAGGGGATTCAAAAGGTTCGAGCTGGTGCAACGGTTCAAGTTGCTAATGACAATAAAGAATCTGCTCAAGAAGCTGCAAAGTAATCCACTGGTCGAGTAAAGGAAATCTTTTATGTCTCGATTTTTTATCGAACGTCCCGTATTCGCGTGGGTGATCGCAATTGTGATCATGTTGGCGGGGCTTTTGTCTATCAATATCTTGCCGGTCGCTCAGTATCCGCAAATTGCGCCTCCTGAAATTCGAGTCACGGCAACGTATCCGGGTGCCTCTGCAGAGACGATTGAAAATACCGTCACGCAGCAGATCGAACAAGCAATGACGGGGTTAGATGGCTATATGTACATGGTCTCTAACTCTGACAGTTCTGGCATGGTTTCGATCGAGATTACGTTTGAGGCTGGTACGGATCCTGACATCGCTCAAGTGCAAGTTCAAAACCGTTTAAAGACGGTCGAAAACTCATTGCCGCAAGTGGTTCAACAATTGGGTGTTGACGTTGAAAAATCTGCCGCCAGCTTCTTGATGGTGGTGGGCTTCGTTGATGTCAATAACAAAATGAGCAGCGCTGACTTGTCTGACTATTTGGTCAATAACGTCAAGGAACCGCTTTCTCGTTTAAGTGGTGTGGGCTCTGTCGAATTGTTCGGTAGTTCTTACTCCATGCGTATTTGGTTGGATCCGAGTAAGTTAGAAAAGTACAAACTTTCTACGGATGAAATTGTTGCCGCTATTCAAGAGCAAAATGCTCAAGTTTCTTCCGGCGCTATCGGTAACATGCCTTCGACGGCACGTTACGAACTCAATGCAACAGTGAGTTCCCAATCCTTATTGCAAACGGTTTCTGACTTTGAAAACATCATGGTCAAGACCGCAACCGACGGTTCTCGCGTTTTGATGAAAGACGTGGCTCGCGTGGAAATGGGACAAGAAAGCTACAACATTGTCGCTCACTACAATGGTCACGAATCCGCCGCTATGGCAATTAACCTCGCTTCTGGGGCCAATGCCATGGCAACGAGTACTTTGGTTAAGGAACGTTTGGCTCAGTTGGAGACGGCTTTCCCTGAAGGGATGCAATGGGTGGTGCCGTATGACACGACACCTTTCGTGAAGATTTCCATCGAAGAAGTGGTTCGTACGCTTTTTGAAGCCATTGTTTTGGTGGTGATCGTGATGTTCTTGTTCTTACAGAACTGGCGTGCCACTTTGATTCCGACGATTGCCGTACCAGTGGTTCTTTTGGGAACCTTTGGTGTGTTGGCAGCAATGGGTTATTCCATCAACATGTTAACAATGTTTGCCATGGTGCTCGCTATCGGTTTGTTGGTGGACGATGCCATTGTGGTGGTGGAAAACGTTGAGCGTGTGATGCGCACGGAAAAACTAAGCCCCAAGGAAGCAACGAAAAAGTCCATGAACCAAATTACCGGTGCTTTGGTCGGTATCGCTATGGTTTTGGCAGCTGTGTTCGTGCCGATGGCCTTCTTTGGCGGTTCCACCGGTGTGATCTATCGTCAATTCTCCGTGACGATTGTGGCCGCTATGACTTTGTCTGTGTTGGTTGCTTTGATTTTGACGCCGGTGCTTTGCGTGTCTTTGCTCAAGCCCATTACGGAAGACAATCACGAAACCAAGCAAGGCTTCTTCGGCCGCTTTAACCGTGGCTTTGAACGCTTCTCTTTGTGGATTCGCACGAGGGTGGGTGTTTTGATTGCCAACACGCTCCGCAGTATTTTGATCTACGCCATCATTGTCGGCGGTATGGTTTGGGGCTTCCAAAAGTTGCCACAAAGCTTTATGCCGGGTGAAGACCAAGGGATGCTGTTAAGTATGGTGACGTTACCCACAGGGACCTCTCAACAACGCACCAACGAAGTGTTGGAACGTATGACGACTTATTTCCAAGAAAAGGAAAGCGATACGGTTGAATCCGTGTTCGCGGTGTCGGGTTTCTCTTTTGCTGGTTCTGGTCAAAATACGGGCTTACTCTATGTGCGTTTGAAGGATTGGGCTGAGCGTGAAGAAGCTGGAATGGACGTGAATTCGATCGCAGGCCGTGCCATGCGTGAGTTCAGTCAATATCGTGATGCTAACGCCTATGCTTTTGCACCGCCTGCCGTGCCTGAATTGGGTATTGCTGATGGTTTTGATATCTACTTGCAAGCTCGTGCCGGTCAAACGCACGATCAAATCATGCAAGCTCGAAACCAATTCTTGGGTATTGCCAATGCCGATCCGGTCTTGACGATGGTTCGTCCGAACGGGATGGAAGATACACCACAATTGCACTTGGAAATTGACACTGAAAAGGCTCGCGCTCTCGGTGTTTCCATCAGCTCCGTTAATTCAACCTTGGCAACGGCTTGGGGTAGTTCTTATGTGAACGACTTCTTGGATCGCGGTCGTGTGAAGAAGGTTTATGTTCAAGGGGATGCTCAATTCCGTCAAACGCCTGAGGATTTGGGTAAGTGGTATGTGAAGAACAACCAAGGCGAAATGGTTCCGTTCTCCGCGTTCTCTACAACGAGCTGGACGTTCGGTTCGCCACGCCTTCAACGTTTCGACGGTTTGTCTGCAGTGAATATTCAAGGTAGTCCGGCTGCTGGTTACAGCTCAGGTGACGCCTTGGTTGCTGTGGCCCGTTTGGTTCAACAGCTTCCGGCTGGATACGACATTGCTTATACCGGTGTGTCTTATCAAGAAAGACAATCCGCAGGTCAAGCCGCTCCCTTGTACGCCATTTCCATTTTGGTGGTGTTCTTGTGTTTGGCAGCGCTTTATGAAAGCTGGTCCATCCCGATTGCTGTGATCTTCGTGATTCCGATGGGGGTGATTGGTGCTATTGCTTTGACCGCTTTACGTGGTATGAACAATGACATTTACTTCCAAGTCGGTTTGATTACAACGATTGGTTTGGTCAGTAAAAACGCCATTTTGATTGTGGAATTCGCAAAAGAATTGCATGATAAGGGTGAAGACATTGTGCACGCCGCCGTGGACGCAGTTCGCTTGCGTTTGCGTCCGATCGTGATGACGTCTTTGGCTTTCGGTCTTGGTGTGTTGCCCTTGGCTTTGGCAAGCGGTGCCGGCTCTGGTGCTCAAAACGCCATCGGTTGGGGTGTGTTAGGCGGTATGATTACAGGGACGTTCTTGTGTGTTCTTTTTGTGCCGATCTTCTACGTTGGTGTGATGCGCATTTCCGGTAGCGCCAATGAACGTAAAATCGATGTAGTTTCTCTTGTTGAAACAACGAAGATGGAAGCTGAGGGTCTCAAGGAAGGCGAGATCGTTTACTATGAAGAAGGCGAAGATCGTCACTTGAAAGAAAAGAGCACATCGACAGATAATGAGAAGTCGACAGAGCAAGATAAGAAGGGGAATTAATATGCCGAGTTTTAAGTTGTTACCTTTGGTAGCGGTTTTGGCTCTGACGGGATGCGTGTCCATGGCGCCTAGCTACGAGCGTCCGGTGGCGCCTGTGGCTAATGAGTGGCCAACGGGCCCCGCCTATGCTAAGGCAAAACTCAACCAAGAAGCCCTTCCGGATTGGCACGAGTTCTACACGGATAATCGTTTGCGTGAAGTGATTCAAATGAGTTTGGATAACAACCGCAATTACCGTGTGGCCATGCTCAATGTTGAAAAGGCTCGTTATGCCTACAACATTCAACGATCCAATTTCTTGCCTACAGTGAGTGGAAACGGTAGTGGTCAACATCAAGGCACGCCTGGCACGTTAACGACTACGAGACAAGACACGGTGTCTCACGTCTACTCTGCCAATTTGGCCATGGCTTCTTACGAACTTGACCTCTTTGGTCGTGTTCGTAGCTTAAGTACGGAAGCTTTGAACGAATATTTTGCTACCGATGAGGCTCGCAAATCGGCTCGTGTGACGTTGATTGCTGAAACGGCGAATGCTTGGTTGCAATTAGGTACCAGCCGCTCGATTTTGGCTTTTACGAAAGAAACGTTTGAAAGCCAAGAAAAAAGCTATAAGTTGATGAAGGCTAGCTACGATGCCGGTGCCATTAACTTGTTGGAACTCAATCAAGCAAGATCTCAGTACGCTGCTGCCAAGGCTTCGTATTTGTCCGCTCAACGTGACGAAGCGCAAGCCCTTAATACTTTGACCGCGTTAGTTGGGGCTGAAGTGCCGGCTAAGTGGTTGCCCGAACGCGTTGAAGTCGTCACGATGGACGGCGTTCTTCCGAAGGGGGTGCCTAGCGAAGTCTTGTTAAATCGTCCGGATATTGCACAAGCCGAATTCGCCTTGAAGGCTGCTAATGCCAACATTGGCGCAGCTCGTGCTAACTTCTTCCCCCGCATTAGCTTGGTGGCTTCTGGCGGTACGGGTTCGACCGAAATTGATGATCTCTTCAATTCTGGTACGCGTATGTGGAGTTTTGCACCGTCTGTGACGTTGCCGATCTTCACGGGTGGTGCTAACTGGGCGACGTTGCGTGTGAGCGAAACGGATAAGAAGATTGCAGTTGCCAATTACGAAAAGAGCATTCAAACGGCTTTCTCTGAAGTGGCTAACGCGTTAGCAACGGAAGGGACGATTGAAGAAGAATTGCAAGCTCAAACCGAATACGCTGATGCAACGAAGAAAGCTTATGAATTGGCACAACAACGCTACAAGTTAGGCTCTGAAAGTTACTTGTCTGTGCTTGACTCTCAAAGAACGTACGTTGCTGCTCAAACGCAATGGGTGGTTGCTCAACAAGCACGTTCCATGAGCTTAGTGTCTCTTTATAAGACTTTAGGCGGTGGAGCGGTGGATCTTGCTAAGGATGAGAGCTCGACGAAATGACAAAATCTCGTTCGCTTTCACAACAGCGCCGTAAAGAAATTTTCCAAGCGGCGCACAAGTGTTTCCTCTCTCGTGGCTTTCATGCCACGAGTATGACGGATATCGCTCGCGAATTTGGTATGAGTGTTGGCCATGTTTACAACTATTTTCCGAGTAAACAAGCCATCATCGAAGGGTTAATTGAGCAGGGGATTGAAGATTTTTTTGTCAATTCCAGCGAGCTTTTGTCTTTTAGTACAAAAGGTAACTTTGAGAAGGCTCGTGAAGCCATTAAACGAAGCTTGTCACCTAATCACAATCCGAATCAAATCCGTTTGACGTTGGAACTCTTAGTCGAAGCTACTCATGACCCGAAACTCAGTAAGATCATTGAGGAGGCTGATACCAAGGTTCGTACTCATTTGATGGAAATGCATCAGATCAAGGAGAGTAGCCACGAAGAGGAGGCTCGGCTTGAGGTGATGATGGCCATGTTCGAAGGGCTGGGGTTGCGTATTTTGCGTCATCCTGGCATTGACATGGACGGAATCTATGACGAGATGGCGCGTCGACTCTGCGTACCTCGCTTCGCATTGGAGCGGCAACTCAATGAGCTGACCGCTCGTAATGCCGCTTTGGAAGAGGAAGTGAGAAAGCTCAAAGCACAATTACAGTAATAGCAAAATCGAGTAGGCGGAGGGGTTGCCCCTTTCCGCCTCTCACAACACCGTACGT
>CAJLGW010000088.1 GCA_905206345.1 uncultured Sutterella sp.
CTCGCAAGAGCTACTGAATTAGAAGCTTCCCTTTTCAAAGGGGAGTAGATCACAGAAAAAAGTCCCCGATCAGAGTATCGGAGACTTGTGAAATAAGAGACTAATTTCCGCCTTGGTAACCGTTTTGTCGCCAGGCCTCAAAGACGGTAATGGCGACGGTATTGGAGAGATTGAGTGAGCGATTGTTGGGACGCATCGGTAAGCGAATGCGCTGCTCGCTCGGGAAACTGTTTCGAACTTCATCGGGTAAGCCGTGGCCTTCACTACCGAAGACAAACCAATCACCCGGTTTAAATTCGCTTTGAGCAAAGGGGTGAGAGCCCTTCGTTGTCATAGCAAACATACGAGTTTTGTCGGGATTTTCACTGGCTAAGAAGTCATCAAAACTTTTGTGAATCTTGACGGTAGCATATTCGTGATAATCCAGACCAGCGCGAATCATGTGCTTGTCATCAAGCGAAAAGCCAAGGGGTTCAACTAAGTGAAGTTCGCACCCCGTATTGGCACATAGTCGAATAATATTGCCGGTATTGGGCGGAATTTCAGGAGCAACTAAAACGATCTTAAACATATTCATCAGCGGGCGCTGTCAGCGCCTTTTTCATTTTTAATAAAGCGTTTTTTTCAATTTGGCGTACACGTTCAGCCGATACGCCAAGTTCTTGAGCAATTTCTTGCAAGGTTTTGGGGGCAAGTTCGCCGTCTTCATTTTCATTAAACCAACGAGCACGAATCACATAACGGCTTCGTTCATCCAAAGCAGCGAGCGCCTGACGAACCCCTTCTTTTTGCATTTCTTCTTCGTCTTTTTGCTGAAGGATGACGGTGGGCTCATTTTCCGTGGAGGATAACCACTGAATGGGATCTAAGCGATTACTTTCATCGTCCTCGCTACTGACCACGGAGTCAATGGATGTTTCGTTACCGTACATGCGTTCTTCCATCTCGAGAACATCCGATGTCTTAACATCGAGCTCGTTAGCAATCTCATCGGCTCGAGAGTAAGTGAGGGCATTTTCCCCACGCATGGAGCGAAGATTAAAGAAGAGTTTTCGCTGTGATTTGGTGGTGGCAAGTTTGACTTGGCGCCAATTTTTAATGATGTAGTCCTGAATTTCAGAACGAATCCAATATTCGGCAAACGTCATTAAGCGTGCGCCACGATCGGGATCAAAGTGCTTAATGGCTTTGAGTAAACCGATGTTGCCCTCTTGAATCAAGTCAGCATGAGGCAAACCGTAACCCAAGTAAGTGCGAGAAATCGCAATCACCAAGCGCAAGTGCGCCATCACGAGGTCGCGGCCGGCACTCATGTCGTTGTGTTTATGAAGGCGTTCAACCAAAGCACGCTCTTGCTCGGGCGTCAGAATGGGGAAGCGATTGGCTGCCTGAATATAGGCGTCCAAGTTTCCAAGGCTGGGAATAATGGCCGGAACCTTACTTTGATAAGGAACCAGAGCGCCAGTATTTTGGGGCTTTTTATCCGATGCACTCATGTCAATTCTCGCTTAATAAACTCGTTCAATTTTGGCGACGGCGCGTCGGGTAATAATGTTGGCGATCAAACCACCCAAAAGTGCACAGAATAAAACGAATGCGAAATTAACGTCCCAAGGAAGAGGGGCTACGGCCAATTGCGTGCCATATTGTTCGCCGACGGTCAGTAATGCTTTATTGGCGTATTGACGGGCAAAAGCCGAGATGCCAAGCGCAATCGTGGCGGCTAAGCCCATGGTCAAAAAACCGCGCCAAACATAGGGGCGAATCGAGAAAGAGGGGGAGGCGCCGAAAAGGTATAACATCCCCAATTCTGCCTTTTGAGCATCGGCTGCCAAGCGAACGCTCGCGGCAATCACGCACAAAAGCATGAAAAAGGTAATCGCAATAAAAATCCCACCAAGCGCCAAAAGGGCTTGGTAGAGAGCGTCCAACTTCGTTAGCCAAGAGCTATCGTAGGCGACCATGCTTACGCCTTTGAGCTTTTCAATATTTTTGGCCGTTGACTCAATTTCACCTGGAGACATATTGGTCTCTAACGTGACGATAATGAGATCAGGCAAAGGATTGTCAGCGCTGTTTTTATTTTGTTTGAGTCCCAAACTTTTATTCAAGCTCTCAAAGGCTTCCTCTTTAGGAATGACCTCAATGCGCATGACGTGTTCATGGCGACCGATACGCTCTTGGAGATTGGTCATCATGGACTTAGAAATGTTTTGGTAGGCAAAAACCGTGATTTCAGGTGCTAGCGGCACAGCTCGCATCGGCTCAGCCAAGCCGTAAACCATGCTTGCAATAAATACCGGAATGGTGAGCGACAAACTCGCCAAGGCTAACGCAAGGAAAAAAACTCCTTTGGCATTACGAATGCCACGGATCATTTGCGTGAAGGCCCAACTGCGAGAGGCAGAGAAACTCATGACTTACTGCCCTCCTGCGTTGGGGGCAAAACGAACCTCACGGTAGGGAATTTCGCTCGGAACCACCAAAAGGTGAGAAGCAGCGATCACGGTGACACCGGCGACAGAAAATTCGCCCAACAAGTTAATGAGGGTTTGGGCGTTGTTGGCATCTAAATGCGCGGCCGGTTCGTCAGCCAAAATCAGCACAGGTTGATTGACAACCGCACGGGCTAAGCAGACCAATTGGCGTTGACCCGATGAGAGGTCAATAGGCATTTTTTCAGCCGCATCGGCAATGTGACAACGAGCAAGCGCAGCATAAGCGGCTTGACGGGCCTCTTCTGTACTGGCATCGGCCGCAAGAGCCGGCAACATGACATTTTCTAAGATGGTGCGATCCTCTAAAAGCGAGGAGTTTTGCAACATCAAGCCAATGGCACGACGCAACCAACGGCGTTGAATGGAGTTGAACTCTTGAACGTCTTCTCCGGCCACACGAATGGCACCGGAGGAGGGGTTTAAAAGACCCGCAATCAAACGCAAGACAGATGATTTACCGCAACCCGTATCCCCGTGGAGCACGACAAATTCGCCTCGATAAATTTTTAACGAGACGTCATTGAGAACCTTACGGTCACCGCCAAACGCCAAACAGACGTTTGAGAGTTCAACCAACGGGCTTGCCGGAGTTGGGGTTATATCTTGCATGAATCCAAAGGGTTATTGAATTTCGAGTTCTAACTTATATTCTAAGGCTTTCCATGCATTAACTTCGTTTTTCAAAAGAAAAAATGTTAATGGATGTTTGCTAAGCCAGACCGAATCTATAATTTTAACGACCCAGTGATTTTTTGCGAAGCTCTTTAATTGGATTTTTTCAAAAATCTGCGCATCGTCTTCATGGGACAGAAGATATGTCAAACGCATCGCAAGCAGAGCATGTGCCCAGTGACCATCATCCAATTGGGACTGCACTTTATAGAGGCGTCCTCGATGACCTAACACCAAATCGGCTATCCAATCTTGTTCTGTTTTGGAAAAACCGGGCAGATGGCTGTTTTTAAGAAGATAGGCGCCGTGGTGGTGATAGCGGTTGGGGCTGATCACTTTACCAATTTCGCTTGTCATCCCAGCCCAATAGAGTCGTTGCTCAAGAATGGGACTGACTTCACTTTCAAGTTGCTTGTAAAAATAGAGTGCATGCTGAGCAAATCGCCTAGCTCGATCACTGTCGGTTTTTGTTTGACAGAGCAAAATGCGTAGACTCTTTTCTCGAAGGTCAAACCCGTTTAAGCGCTCATTCAGAGCGTACAAAACCCCACGACGCAGTGCCCCTGGGGCGAAATACATTTCCTGAATGCCTAACGAGTCAAATACGGCCAATAAAACTGCCAAGCCCCCTGCAATGACGCCTTTACGAGACTCGGGTAGGCAGGGAATGTCTAACGCATCGACAAAGCCTTTTTCCAAGAGTTTGTCTTTTAATGCGATTAAATGATTTCGCGTGACAAACGTTTCAGAATTGGCTTGGGTGTGGTTACAAAGCGAACACAGAGCTTCCATGGAACCTGAAGAGCCGTACGCTTTTTCCCATCGATGCTTTTTATATTGCCAGCGAGCTTCGTTAAATTCTGCCATTGCAGCCAAATAGGCCGACTCAAAAGCTTCGGGAGAGAGTTCTCCGTTTTTAAAGTGTTCAACAGTGGTGTTAACGCAGCCCACATGAAAAGATTCGCAACACGTCGCTTCGTAATGCTTACCGGCGACAAGTTCCGTTGAGGCTCCGCCGATGTCCACGATGAGACGAATTTCATCACTTGCTGGCAAGGAATGTGAACACCCTTTAAAGACAAGACGGGCTTCTTCTTGACCGCTGAGAATTTCAATGGGACAACCGAGTGTGTTTCGCGCTTTATCTAAGAATTCTTTCGCATTTTTTGCCGATCGAAGCGTTTGTGTTCCCACTGCTCGAATCTGATGCAACGGGATGCCCGTGAGATGGTCTCGAAAGCGAGCGAGAGTAAGAAGGGCTTTTTCTTGAATCTCTTTGGTTAAGCAACCATTGGCATCAAGGCCGGCGGCCAGTCGCACGCCCTCCCTGAGATAGATTTCAGTTGAAATTGTCTCACCGTCTACGTGTCCCACTTCAAGTCGAAAACTGTTGGATCCGAGGTCAATCGCTGCTAAACGCATAACGAGTTTTTCCTTATTGTTTTTTGCCAAGAGCTTCGGCTACGCAAGTCGGAACAAAAGGCGAAACGTTGCCACCCAAACGATGGATTTCTCTCACGAGTGAACCGGAGATAAATTGTGTGCCATCCATCGGAGGGAAAAAGACCGTTTGTACTTTTGGGTTTAGGGCGTGATTGACGCTTGCCATACGAGTTTCGTAGTCAAAGTCGCTACCGTTGCGAACACCTCGAATGAGAACTTTCGCATTTTGTTCTTCAACAAATTTGCTTAAAAGTCCTTTAAACCCAATGACACGAACTTTTTCTTTGCCGGCTAGAACATTTTGGGCAAGGGCAATCCGTTCTTCAAAAGAAAAGAAGGTGGATTTTCCGGTGTCGGCCGCAACCGCAACAATAACTTCATCGAAAATCTCGACAGCTCGGTTTAAGACATCAAGATGCCCCAAGGTGAAAGGGTCAAATGTTCCGGCATAAATAGCAATGGTCATGATTACTCTTCTCTCATTTTAAGGAGACGATAAGTGACAGCCCCCGCAGTGGACTCGCGAAGGATTTCTAAATTTAACGTCTCAAGAAGTTCGTTTGCTTGCCACTCTTTCGGAGACTCAACGTAAATTAAACCGTTAGGCTTGAGACGTTGAGTAGCAATTTTTAACGCTTTTTCGTGAAAATTGAGTGCAAACGGAGGGTCAATGAAAATAATGTCAAAGCGCTCTTCTAAGTTAGCAACTTTGACGAGTGCATCGCCCTCAATGATTCGAATCTGTTCGGCATGCAACTTTTCTTTGGTGGCCTTTAGGGCTTGAGCTGCGTTGCGACTTTTTTCAACCATGACAACGGATTGTGCACCACGGCTACCGAATTCAAAGCCTAGCGCCCCGCTACCGGCAAAGAAATCCAACCCCGTCAATGTGGAATAATCCCCTTTGAAATGGGTCAGCCAATTAAACAAGGTTTCACGGACGCGGTCGCCTGTCGGTCTTAAACCGTCAAGATCGGGAACAACCAACGGTGTTTTTCGCCATTGACCTGCAATGATTCGCACACTTCCCACTCGTGATTGGCGTGCTCTTGGTAAACTTACATCTCGTCGAGTGTTACGAGATTGATTTTTTATAGGACTCATACATTAATGATAATGACAGAAAATAAAAAAGCGGGATGGTTAGAACGATTAAAAAGCGGTTTACACCGTACTCGCGTCAATATTGTTGGTCTTTTTACCGGTGGGAAAGTCGATGAAGACTTTTTAGAAGAGTTGGAATTTGCTCTTATTTCTGCCGATATGGGGGTCGAAACCGTCGGTGAGATCCTTCGTAAATTAAGAGACGATATCCAATTAAAGGGGTTGAAGACGCAAGAAGAAGTGCGCTTGGCTCTTAAAGATGAAATTGTTCGCTTGTTAAAACCCTCTGAAGGCGCTTTAGATATCACTCGTGCTAAGCCCTTGGTCATGATGATGGTGGGTGTTAACGGCGCAGGCAAAACCACTTCTATTGGCAAAATCAGCAAATGGATTTCAAGCCAAGATAAATCGGTGTTGTTGGCTGCAGGTGATACGTTTAGAGCGGCGGCTCGTGAACAATTGGCCGTTTGGGGTGAACGCAATCGCGTCGAAGTGATTTCTCAAACCGGTGGTGATCCGGCTGCGGTTGCTTTTGACGCTGTTAACGCCGGGCGCGCTCGTGGTGCTGACGTTGTGATTGTGGACACGGCCGGTCGTTTGACCACGCAGACGCGTTTGATGGAAGAACTCAAGCGCATCGCTCGTTCTCAAAATAAAGCAATGGAAGGCACACCGCACGAAGTGATTCTGGTCATTGACGGTACGAACGGTCAAAATGCTCTCAATCAAGTGAAGGCCTTTAACGAAGCCGTGCCTTTGACGGGGTTAATCATAACGAAGTTGGATGGAACGGCCAAGGGTGGTGTTTTGGTCGCGATTAGCCGAATGCGTGCTGGAAATCCCCTTCCGATTTACTTTATTGGCGTCGGTGAGACGATTGAAGACTTGCAACCCTTTAATGCTGAAGAGTTTGCGAAAGCTTTGGTCGGGCTCTAAGCTTTTTCAAAAACAACAAAAAAGTCGGGCGTTTTTTGCCCGACTTTTTTGTTGGTGCGCCTGACTGGGCGCACTGCTGGTGGTGAAAGTCCACCGTTTC
>CAJLGW010000089.1 GCA_905206345.1 uncultured Sutterella sp.
AGGGCAAAAATTAACCCAGATTTCGTGAAAAACCTGGGTTAGTCAACAGTCTGAAGCGCCTCAAACTCGAGGCGCTTTTTTGTCAACATTAGAAAAGTCGAAGTTGTTTGCCCAAAGTTTCGTTATTGGTTTCTTCAAGCTCTGTTTTAGAAACCGTTAGACCCAAAAGCCGAATGCCTCGATAGGGGAGAGGAACACTCGTTAAGAGTTCTTTTGCAAGGGGTTCAATCACGTCACGATGATTGAGGTATTGGGCTTGTCCGAGACTTCGGGTGACGGTGGTGAAGTCGGGGAATCGAACCTTGAGTGTCAAGCGTTTCCCGGTGAAATTTTTCTCTTTGACTCGCAAGACGAGTTCATCAATGACGTCAGAGAGTGCCTGATCGATATCAATCCCTCGAATGTCATGTCTAAACGTTCTCTCGCACCCAACGGACTTGCGTTCTCTGTAGGGTTGCACTTCTCGATCGTCAATGCCTCGCACGAAACGGTAGTAGGTTAAACCGGCTTTCCCAAAAAGCTCTGTGAGTCTGGGTAAACTCAGAGCGCGAAGTTCTGGTGCTGAGTTGATACCCATGGCATGGAGTTTCTTTGCAGTGGCAGGACCTATGCCCCAAAACGCTTCAATGGGCAAGCGGTCAATAAAATCCAAGGCCTGATCGGGGTGAATGACGCAAAGTCCGTCGGGCTTTCTGTAGTCGCTTGCGATTTTGGCTAAAAACTTGTTGTAACTGACGCCCGCACTGGCAACAAGGTTTAATTCTTCTCGAATGTCTTTTTTGATGCGCACGGCCACATCAACGGCTAACTCGGCTTGGATTTTATTATTCGTTACGTCCAAAAACGCCTCATCAATTGAAATGGGTTCAATGAGATCGGTGTAACGATGAAAGATTTCTCGTGTTTGAAGAGAAATCTCTTTGTAGTGATCCATGCGAGACGCTACAAAAATGAGGTGAGGGCAAAGCTCCTTTGCTTTGGAGCTGGGCATGGCCGAATGCACACCAAATTTACGAGCCTCGTAGCTCGCAGCCGCCACAACACCACGTCCGCCAGCATGACCCACGGCAATAGGCTTGCCCCGCAATGAAGGATTATCGCGTTGTTCGACGGAGGCAAAGAACGCATCCATGTCGATGTGAATAATTTTGCGATAGGTGTTGGTCATGGGAGAAAACGATATTCGGGTTAGCGCTAGGTTTTAGGGTTGAAATTGAAGTAAGTTGAGTAAGACTACCTAGATAATGACAATTTGGGAGATTATCTCATAGGTATCTCTGATAGAGTTGCCTGCCTATTTGACTCATTTATACCTCAATTGACCTATGCATCAGTTTAGTATGAAAAATCGCCTCTTAGTAGGCTTGACACTCTTTTCAATGTTTTTTGGCGCTGGGAACTTGATCTTCCCGCCGTTTTTGGGTTCCTTAGCCGGTACCGAAATGCCCTGGGCCATTATTGGTTTTGGGGTGAGTGCTGTTATCTTCCCAATTTTGGCTGTGATGACAGTGGCGCGCTCTGGCGGTTTGATGACGTTGGCCAGCCGTGTTCATCCAACCTTTGCGTTTATTTTCACACTACTGATTTATTTATCCATTGGTCCTTGTTTGGCCATTCCTCGTACGGCGAGTACCTCTTTTGAAATGGCTTTCTCGCCTTTGTTTATTGGCGATACGACGCCGGTCTTTTTGGGATTGACGGCTTTGACGATTGCTCAAGCCATTTACTCGGTGATCTTTTTTGCCTTTGCCGGTTTTGTGGCGTTGGATCCTTCTAAATTAACGCAACGCTTGGGTAAGGTGACCTCGCCCGCATTGCTATTGATGATTGCCGCTCTTTTTATCGTGTGCGTCGTTAATCCGATTGCTGACTATGGCATGGTCTTGCCGCCCTATGATGTGAATTCTGCCGTGCGAGGCTTCTTAGAGGGCTATCAAACGATGGATACGTTGGCTGCTTTGAATTTCGGTTTAATCATTGCTTTAAATATTGAAGCGTTAGGCGCAAAGAGCACCGATGAAGTGGTAAGCGAAACGGTGAAGGCGGGTTTGATTGCAGGTTTTGTTTTGATGGTGATCTATGTGGCTTTGGCCCATATCGGTGCGACGGTGGGTGGCGCCGGTCGCATCATGGATAATGGTGCGCAAACGTTAACGACCGCTGCTCAAATTCAGTTTGGCTCTTGGGGCATGATTATTTTGGGTGCGATTTTCTTTGTGGCGTGCTTAAACTGCTGTATCGGTTTGTTGTCATGCTGCAGTGACTACTTTGCAAAGACCTTCCCGTGTTTGTCTTATCGCGGCTGGTTGTTGGTATTTGTGCTTTGCAGTATGGTGGTGTCAAACGCAGGTCTGACGTTGATTTTGAAATTCTCTATTCCTGTTTTGTTGGCCATTTATCCGGTTGCTTTGGTGTTGATTATCTTGGGCTTAACCCATCACTTTAACCAACGCTTCCCGCTCACGTATCCTGTGACGGTTGCTTTGACGATTGTGGTGAGTATTGCGGGGGCCGCTGCCGACTTAGGTGTTGACGTTCCCTTTATTTCGTATTTGCCTTTTTACTCCGTTGGGTTGGAGTGGATTGTTCCGGCTTTGATTGGTTGGGTGATCGGTGCTATGTCGGGTAAAAAACCGATGATTCAATAGTCAGCTTCTAACTGAACAATAAAAATGGGCTCACATCGGGCCCATTTTTTTTGTCAATTGTGTCAGAATTGCGACACACTTTTTCCTCTCGTTTTTTATGTCTTTTATCGAAATCATTGCGATTGCCGTTGCGTTATCAATTGACGCCGTTGTAGTGGCGCTTTGTTGGAGCGCCGGGCAAAAGCATATTCGTTATACACACGTTTTTCAGTTCGCCTTGGTCTTTGGTGGCTTTCAAGCCTTAATGCCTGTGGGTGGCTGGTTTGCCGGCGAATGGTTAATTCACTACATCAGTGCTTTTGACCACTGGGTGGCTTTTTTACTTCTTCTTTGGGTGGCTTATTCAATGGTGAAGGAAGCGCTTGAGGGCAATGAGGAAGATGAGGCTTGTTGCGGTCACTGCCAAGGCAAAAAAGAAGAGGGGATTTCTTGGTGGACGTTGACTGTTTTAGCAGTTGCCACAAGCTTGGATGCGCTGGCAGTCGGTTTTTCATTTGCGATGGTGCAAACGCCTATTCTTATGCCGGCAATAACGATTGGGGTGATTTGTGCTGTGTTGACAGCGATGGCGGTTTCAGCCGGTAAGGCGCTCGCTCAGAAAGTGCAGCGCCATACCGATAAGCTCTCTTTTGTGGGAGCGGCCGTGCTCTTGTTGATCGGTTTAAGAATCCTTTGGGAGCACGGCGTTTTCAGTTAGTAACGCATAAATAAGTCACGCAAGGCATCGACATCGTTGATGCCTTTTTTCAATGCCAATTGCAATAGGATGCGAGCCTTGATGGCAGACAAATTCCAAGAGGAAATCAAGCCTGCCTCTTCCCATTCGGATAAACCATTGAAAATGGCACCGCTAAAGACGCGAGAAGAGCGAATCACGCGAACACCCGATTCGCTTGCTTGACTTAAAGCGGGGAAGACCTTGGCGGGGATGCAACCGTTCCCCAATCCGGCAAAAACAATCCCTTGAGCGCCACCCTTGACGCAAGCTTCGACCAACATCCCGTCATCGTCGGCGTGAGAGAAAAGAATATCCACACGCGGGAAGCTTTCATCTTCGGCGAAATCTTCAATGCTAAAGGGCGTTTGCATCGTGTGAGGCTTGATGTTCTTATTCATGAACATGACGGCGTTATCAACGACAGAGCCCAATTCTCCGTGCAATAAACCGGCAAACGTTGCAACGTTGGTTGCATGGGTCTTGGTGGAGGTGCGAGCGCAACCAATAATGTTATTTAATACCATCATGACGCCTTGGCCGCGAGAAGCATCGTTTGCTGCCACTTGGAAGGCGTTGTAGAGATTAAGGATGCCGTCAGAAGACAAGGCCGTTGCCGGACGCATAGCACCGGTGATAACAATAGGCTTATCGGACTTAATGATTAAGTCCAAGAAGTAGGCCGTTTCTTCCATCGTGTCGGTACCGTGCGTAATGACCACACCGTCAACATCGTCACGATTTAATTGAGCTTGTACGGCTCGTGCTAACTTTAACCAGATCTCACACGTCATGGAACTGGAGTCGACACGGCAAACCGATTCTTGTTCCAAATCAACCAAATCTTTCAAATCCGGAAGCTTATCTAACAAGGCATTAATTTCAAGGTTGCCTAAGCGATAGCCGGTCGTTTGCGTAGCGGTTTCACCGGAACTCACAATGGTGCCACCGGTACTCATCAAAATGATTTTTTTCTTGGACATGGAGATACTCCTAAAAAAGATGGCTTAATTATACGTTTTGGAATAACTTGGTGGCCGGGACGGGAATCGAACCTGTTTGCTTCAAAATCATTGCCGGATTTTAAGTCCGCAACGTTTCTTGCTTTACCATTTTGATCTGTCAGATTTTTTTTGAAAAATTATTTTTGACTAAGTGATTGATGCAAAAAGGAAAGACAAAATATCTTAAAGCTAAGTGAAAAAAGTTCTTGACAAAGTGGAAGATGTCCTTAAAATACGTACTTCTCTGATGCGGGAATAGCTCAGTTGGTAGAGCGCAACCTTGCCAAGGTTGAGGTCGCGAGTTCGAGACTCGTTTCCCGCTCCATTATATTTCTTTATGAAAGAGGTGGCGCGATAGCAAAGCGGTTATGCAGCGGATTGCAAATCCGTTTAGAGCGGTTCGACTCCGCTTCGCGCCTCCATAAAAGTTGATTACGCGGGAATAGCTCAGTTGGTAGAGCGCAACCTTGCCAAGGTTGAGGTCGCGAGTTCGAGACTCGTTTCCCGCTCCAGTTTTTAGAAATGAGTTAGATGTTAACTCTTTCATAAGCGGATTTGGTAGGCCGGGTGACGGAATTGGTAGACGTAGCGGACTTAAAATCCGCCGCCAATATAACGGCGTACGGGTTCGATTCCCGTCCCGGCCACCATTTAAAAATTTCATACCATTTCACTTTATTTCAAAAAGGCCCTTAAGTCCCCATCTTACGGGCCTTTTCTAATTCCTAGTCACTTCAAATCATTTCATACCATTTCGCTCTATTCCAAGTATTATGGTATAATTTATGGTATAAACTTATTTTGGTTTATGCCATGAAAATTGTCAATCCTCTCACATGGCGCGAAGTCAACGCGCTAAAAAAGCCGGGTCTTTTTTCAGTCGGAGGCGCTGTTGGCCTCTATCTCCTCGTCCGTCCTCAAGGACAACGCTATTACGTGTACCGGTTCAAAGCGAAAGACGGTAAGCGTTCTATGATCTCGCTCGGAAGTTTTAATGAAGTTGATTTGTCTGAAGCTAGACTTTTGGCAGGCGAATGGAAAAAACGGCTCCGTTCTGGCGATAATCCGTCAATCGTAAGAAAAAATGAAGCGGCCGAAAGAAAAAGAGTTGTAGAAGCGGAGCTTGAAAAATTTCAAGAAGAACTTAGAACCTTTAAATTTGTTGCGGAGCTTTGGCTTCAAGAGCAACGTAAAGGAAATTTTTGGGCAAAGAATGACCGTGGCGAAACTCACGCTGTTCATTTCTTAAAAAATTATCTCTATCCGGCATTCGAAAACAAGCCGATGTCGGAAATTAATGTACACGATGTTTTTGAGATGATACGCCCACATTATCAACATCACTATTCAACGTCTAACAAAATCCTTTCTCTTTGTTCAAGCATTTGGGAATGGGCAGAAGTTAAGGGGTGGACGTCTGGAAGTAATCCGGCAAAAAAGTCAGGCTCGCTGAAAGTCCTTCTGTCTGCGTATCGAAATGATAGAGACTTAGGTAAAAACTACGCCGCTTTGCCAATTGAAGACATTCCTGAATTTTTCGAGTGGTTGCATAAACTTGATGGCCCTTCAGTCGATCTGACCGAGTTTCAAATTTTGACAGCATGTCGTTCAAAAATGGCGCGATTGATCAAGTGGGAGCATGTCGACTTCGAGGCGGGCACTGTATTGATTCCTGAGTCTTCTCTAAAAACGAAAAATCGTGGAGATCATACTGTCTTCTTGTCTATCCAAGCGATGAGGCTTTTGAAGTCACAACCTCGAGTCGGGGAGTATGTTTTTTCTAATTCTAAAGCAAAGCCCTTTAGTGACGCCGCGTGCGGTGTTGTGCTCAAACGATTAGATGAATTGAGACAAGCGGCAGGCAAGCTAAGCTTTATCGATAAAGACCAAACAAAGAAGGAGGGGCGGATAGTCACTCCGACGTTGCACGGGACTGCTCGTGCGACCTTCAAGACGTGGACAAAGACGGGAGAAAATCGAGAATTGCTCGATGAAGAGGCTGTTGAAATGTGTTTAGCTCACGGTCTTAAAGATGACTACGATGGTGCCTACAATCGTGCGCATCTCAGCGATGAGCGCAGAGAGGTCATGCAGATGTGGGCCGACTACTGTCACACCAACATTCCGTTCTAAATGATGAAGGGGGTGTTACAAAATTCCATACTTAGGAATTTTGAACACTCCTTTTTTTCGT
>CAJLGW010000090.1 GCA_905206345.1 uncultured Sutterella sp.
GAAAAAAAAAACTGGCTCGCAACGAGCTTTTTTAGGATTTTTTAGAAATCCCCTAAATTTTTGACCCAAGCTCAATACCGTCTCTTAAACATTGCAAAATCGTTTTAATTTCATGTTTTTTGAACGGACCTTGAGCTGCACCGACAATATCAACGTTCAATCCAGCTTCCGAGTATTTCTTTGCAATTTCGTTGTTTGCATACGGTGTATTACAAATAACAATATGGTCAGCTGGAATTGGGTAAGGATCTTCGTGATGTTTCCCAAACGAGATGTGTAGATTCGTAGAATCGTAACTATCAAAATTAACATTTGTGAATGTTTTGATCCCTAAAATTCGTAACCATTGCAACTCAAAGGAGCGGAAATCTTCTTGAATAAAGGAAGAGTAGTCGGTTTTATCTCTTGCTAACAACGCCACTTGACGATACGGTGTCATAGCTTTCGGAATTACCCCAACAACCCCAGCTGGATATTTTCGAGGATCTCCAATCCCCCACATTTGCAACCAAGAGTCTCGTGTGGGAGGAGTCGTATTTTTATGAACTAAATACGTAGCCACATCAAGAGCAATAGTATTGTTACCGATCACCACAATACGGTTGCCTAATGCGACATTATTTTCAAAAACATCTGGATATTGGTAGACCTTGCTCGAAGGTGCACCTTGAATATCAATCCATCCAGGAACGCTGCCGGTAGCAAAAACAACATGATCAAACTGACGATGAATTTCATCCAATTCACGTGTTGTAACTTTATGATTTGTATCAATTTTTATATCAAATCGATTACAAAGCCTTCTAAAAAGATCGATTAAGTAAACGTATTTTTGTTTACCGGGAACTTTTTTAATAAAGCAGACTTGCCCCCCAATTTCCTCTCTTGCTTCGTAAATCGTAACGCTATGACCTCTTCGAGCAGCAAAAACAGCCGTCGCCAATCCGGCTGGGCCAGCACCAACAACAAGGATTTTTTTAGGATTATCCGTGTGTTGCATGATTTCCTGGAAGTTTTCAAACATTGTCGGATTCATCATGCAATGCAATTTCCCCTCTTTGAGGATATTGTGTGGAGAGCAACCTTGGTTGCAATGGGTACAGCCAATGATTAATCGTTCAGCATGATAGGCGAGTTTCTTTAACCAAAATGGATCAACAATCAAAGCTCGCGTTAATTCCACACAACTATGAGGATTACGCTTTAAAACCTCATTGACTTTTTCCGGAGATTGTAAGTTACCTCCGAAAATAACAGGAACAGAGACTTCCTGACTAAACATTTCAACAAAGGGAACCCATGCATCTTCTGGGGTCAAACCATGATGGATGGGGATATTCATATAGTTTGTGCCAAAATCAAAACTAAAGACATTTACCCCAGCTTTGACCAGTGTTTGGGCGAAGAAAATCGTATCTTCCCAGTTTTTCCCTTCAATATGAAAATCCATTAAAGAAAGACGAGCGGAAATAACAAAGTCTTCACCGACTTTTTTTCGAATCTCTCGAACCATCTCTAATGTAATTTTGAATCTATTTTCAGCCGATCCACCCCACTCATCATGTCTCTTGTTAAGTCCTGGTGTTGCAAAACTATTTAAGAGTTTATTTTGTGTGAGATCAATTTCCACCCCGTTATAAAGAGCTTGTTTGGCCAATAAGGCGGTGTGAGCTGCAGAATGAATAGTTTTTCGAATAGCAAAGGAAGGCATTCGAAAAATTAATCGACCGTTATGATTGATTTGATGAGGATTAACAGCTAAAAAATGCTCAGCAAGAGCACCGGCATGAGAAAGAGAGAATAAGGCATACCCCCCTTCCTTTTGAATGGCTTCGGTGATTTTTCGATGGGAGGCTACTTGAGATTGAGAGGTAAATCGCGCCTGTCCCAATTCGTATGCCCCCAGTAAGGTAAAAGAAAAGCCCCCAATCGTAATAAGCGCAGTTCCCCCCCGAGCACGTTCACCATAAAAACGTGCCAGTTGATCATAGTTGTAAGATTTTTCAAATCCTGTAATGACAGGCCCCATGAGAATTCTGTTGGGCAAAGTTAAGTGCCCGATCTGTATGGGGAGAAAAACCTGTTCTAATTCATGTTCTATGCCCATTTTATTTGTTTAATTCTTGAATAACTTTTTCTCGAGTAACCCCAAAAGGAATTAGTACGCTTGGTACTGCTGCCGCTGATCCCGTTACGTGTTGAATTTGGTCATCAAAGAAGATGTGAGGTTTTAATTGTTCCAACACAAAGTGCTTCGGCAAACCATCCATAAGAAACAGCTCAGCTGCATTCATTCCCCAACTCTTTAAGGTTGTAATCAACCGTTCTTCACTGGGTGCGCCACGGGCAGTCACAATCGATATACGAATAACCGGTTCGTAATAAGGATTATTTTTCCCATTAATATTCAAATCCAAATGCTGAAAGTGGGCCAACTTTTTAAAAAGTTTGATCAAAGGGCCTTCGTTATGAGGGAGGTTAACACGCTTTTGCTCATAATCTTGAAAGCCTTTCAATCCCCCTTTCTTATATTCTTTTTCACTATCGTCATCAATGACGACCCCATCAAAGTCAAAAGCAATACGTAATCCTTTATCTTCTGGATCATCAACTGCTTTCGTTGGTAGTACTAAACCCGCGGGATATCCTTTAGCTGTCGCCTCTAATACGCTTTGAGAGTTTGCGGTAAGAAAGAGGGAAGCGCCATAGGCTTTTAGATAAGGATATGTGGGGCGCCCAGAGGTAAAGGCACCACCTCGAATAGGAAGATTGCAATGACGGCACGAGTGGAAAAAACGTTGACCTGATTCGGGGCTGTTTCGTGATAAAACAATGACTTTAAACGGTTCATTCTCTTCAGAAAAATGCTCGTTTAAGCTCAAAAGTCTGCGAATGAAAGGAAAAGCTACACCAGGATTTAACGGTGTATCAACGTGTTTCGTTTGATACTCACGGTAGGCTTCAATGCCTTCGTCTTCAAAGATACGATGCTCTGTTTCTAAGTCAAACAAAGCGCGAGAGGAAACTGCAACCACCAGATTGTCATGATTAGGGGGGCTCATGATTCTCTCCTTAATCAAACCATCCCTCTCTTTTTATTGAGAGGGAGATGGTTTTTGAGACTTTAGATGTCAATGTTGCTGGCAAACAAAGCGTTATTTTCGATAAAGGCACGACGAGGTTCAACATTGTCCCCCATCAACATCGAAAAGACATTGTCAGAGCTTGCTGCATCTTCGAGACGAACTCGTAAGAGGCGTCGATTTTCAGGCATCATCGTGGTTTCTGCGAGCTGTTCAGCGTTCATTTCTCCCAACCCTTTATAGCGTTGACGAGTCAGACCAGAACTGGCTTCATTCATCAACCATTGAATGGCCTCTTCAAAGTTTTTAACTCCAATCGATTTTCCGCCTCTTACAACCTTCGCACCATCTCCAACGATACCATTGAGAGCCTTAGCGGTTTCAACAAGCGTTGCATAATCAGCTGTTTGCAAGAAATGAGAATCCATTCGAGAGTGACGAATATTCCCATAAACCATTCTTTCAATAGCCAAGTAGATCTTGTTGGTTTCAGGATCTTGCTTAGCAATAACATTGAGGTGTTGGTCTTTAGCTTGTTCCAACAAGGCTTTTGCCGAATTTTGAGCAGTCTCAAGGGTGCTGAGATCCACTTCAACTCCGGAGGCGATCGCAAACAACACTGAACGGTCAATAACCAAACTTAGGCGTTGCAAGACTTCTGAGCTATTAATGTAGCTAGCTGCCAATTGTTCCAATTCGGTGCCCCAGATCTTCTCACTTTGTTCAAAAGCCTTTTCGTCTCGATACAAAGCGGCATCCTTTAACGCCATTTCTAAGATCACCTTGTTGTATTCGTGATCGTCCTTGACGTAAATGTCTTTCTTGTTAACCGTAATCTTGTAAAGAGGCGGTTGAGCAATATACACATAACCCTTTTCGATCAACGGCGTCATTTGACGGTAGAACAAGGTCAGAAGCAACGTTGAAATGTGCGCACCGTCAACGTCAGCATCGGTCATGATGATGATGCGATGGTAACGCAACTTCTCAATATCAAAATCTTTACCGATACGGCAACCTAAGGCTTGAGCTAAAGTGCGGACTTGTTCGCTATCTAAAAGCTTTTCAGGAGAAGCTTTTTCAACGTTCAAAATCTTACCGCGCAACGGCAAAATAGCTTGGTTTTTACGGTTGCGACCCGTTTTAGCAGAGCCCCCGGCGGAGTCCCCTTCCACTAAGAAAAGTTCGCTAAGTGCAGGATTTTTTTCTTGGCAGTCGGCTAATTTCCCCGGTAAGGAACCTGCACCAAGAAGCGTCTTTCGACTCATGTCGCGTGCTTTTCGAGCTGCTTCACGAGCGCGGGAAGCGGCAACAATTTTTTCACAAATAGCTCGTGCTTCAGCTGGATTTTCATCCAAGAATGTGGCTAATTCAACATTAATAACTTCTTCGACAGCGGGGCGAACTTCGCTTGAAACCAACTTATCTTTGGTTTGAGAACTAAATTTAGGTTGCGGTACTTTCACGGAAAGAATGCAAGTTAAACCTTCTCGCATATCATCGCCGTCAATTTCGCTTTTGAGTTTTTTATTTAATTCTTCTTTAATGATGTAGTTTTTCAATACACGCGTCATTGCGCTACGTAAGCCCGTAACGTGCGTGCCACCATCTTTTTGAGGAATATTATTGGTATAAGCCGTCAAACGTTCGTTATACGTGTCATTCCACTGCATGGAAATTTCGACCGTCACAGGAACACCTTGGCTCTCGACTGTTTTTAATGCATAGAAAGGTGTTTTGTGAAGAACTTGGCGGTTTTGGTTAATGAACTCAACAAAACCACGAACCCCGCCTTGAGCATGGAAACGTTCTTCCTTACCCGTGCGTTGATCCAAAAGTAAGATGTTGACGCCAGAGTTTAAGAAAGACAATTCACGCAAACGCTCTGAGAGTCGTTCAAAACTAAAGGTGATATCCGTGAAGATTTCTTTATCGGGGTAGAAGTGAACCGTCGTTCCTCGTTTGTCAGTCTCCCCTTTTTCAATCATAGGGGAAATGAAAACTGGGCCTTTAGCGGTTTGAACTTCTTGAATTTGACGATTAATTAGTTTGCCCTTTTCAAATTCAAGGTAATGTACTTTGTTTTCGCGACAAACCGTTAAGTGCAACCAAGTTGACAGAGCATTCACGCAAGAAACACCGACACCGTGTAAGCCGCCGGAAATCTTGTAGCTATTTTCCGAGAACTTACCACCGGCGTGAAGTTCAGTGAGAGCGATTTCCGCAGCACTGCGCTTAGGATCGTGTTTATCATCCATCTTAACGTCAGTCGGAATACCTCGACCGTTATCGGTGATGGAGACAGAACCGTCTGTGTGCAACGTTACAATAATTTCGTCAGCAAAACCCGCTAAAGCTTCGTCAATGGAATTATCAACCACTTCGTAGATAAGGTGGTGCAAACCGGAGCCATCAGCCGTATCGCCGATGTACATACCAGGACGTTTGCGAACAGCTTCCAAACCTTCTAAAACGACGATGGACTCAGCGCCATAGTTGTTTGGTTGCGTATTATTTTGCTCTTCACTCATAAACTTTCTGCACTTCAAAAAAAATTAAAATCAATCGATTTTTTTAGTTAAATTCGAAACAATAATTCTATAGGGGATTTCTAAAAAATCCTAAAAAAGCTCGTTGCGAGCCAGTTTTTTTTTT
>CAJLGW010000091.1 GCA_905206345.1 uncultured Sutterella sp.
GGGCAAAAATTAACCCAGATTTCGTGAAAAACCTGGGTTAGTCAACAGTCTGAGATCGTTTAAAAACGGTCTCTTTTGCATTGATGTCTAGATTTCTTAAGTGAATTACCCTCAAGTGAACTCGAGGGCTTCATGGGACCTGACTGAATCGGTATGATTCAACCCTTTGGGGCAGAAATATAGATACAGTAAAAAAAGTGCCCGGTGATTCTGAATCAACCGGGCAAATAGCATTATTACGGAGTAGTAATTATGGATATATTAGTTGTCTAGTTTTTGCTTAGACAATGATATTCATGATGATCATGGCGATCATAGCGTTCAGGACGGAAATGCTCATCAAGAACGGGATGCGAGAGCCACGCGTACCCACAACACCCAAGCAACGACCCATGTATTGCAATTGAGAACCCATCAAAACGATTGCAGGGCAAAGAATGGCAATATCTTGAGTGGAAATAGAGCCTTGGTCAATCAATGCGGCTGCAACACCGACACCACCACCAATGGACATCCAACCAGCGATTAAAACAGTGGCAGCTTCACCAGGTAAGCCGAAGAGCATCATGAACGGGGAGAACACATCACCAATAATCGGCAAAAGACCAGAGATATTTAAGAGACGAATGAGCACGAAAGCCATCAAAACGTTAGGAATTGTGGAGTGCGTACAAATGTTCCAACCTTGGACTGCGCCCTTGACGAATACGTCAGTAACCATCATCTTAGAATTTGCATTAGACATTTTAAATTCCTCCTGGTCTATTAAGCGTTCTTTTTACGTTGGAGCATGAAAACAAAGCGTGCGACGTTAGCGCCGAAGAACTTCATCAAGAAAGTGACGACTAAGCAAGCACCGAGCGTAACAGGAACTGATTCACCGTTGGCGCCCGTGAGGCTCAAAAGTACAAGACCAGAACCCATGAAGTTAGCAAGCGTAGCGTCCCCCGACAGTTGAAGCATGGCAAAGGTGTCGGCTTCATCTTCCGTGATTTCACCAGAATCCTTCAATTGACGAGTCATTGCTGCGCCACCGTCAGTGGTTTGCAAGGAGGAGATGAATGCAAGACAACACGTGCCAGGGATACCAACGACAGGGCGGAGAATCGGGGTCAATAGTTGGCGAGCAGCATCCAAAGCACCATAGTGTTCAAGAACGGTGATAGATGCTAAAGCGAACATAACCGTTGGGGTTAACGTGATGGCGAAGATAAAACCGTCCAAAGCGCCGAAACCACCTTTACCACGGAAAGTTGTCATTGCGGTAGAGAGTGTTTCACCGTTTAAAGAAACGGAAGCAGCCATCTTACCGAAGGAGCCATTCAATGTGGCAAAGTCAAAAATGCCATACCATGCACCCGTACCAGTAAGCGTACCGGAGAAGAAAACGCAAGCGAAGATCAAGGCGATATAGGCGCCAATTCCAACCTTTTTGTAGATGCCTTCGTTCATTTGATGATCCTTAAAATGTTAAGTTAGAAAATAATCCCCTCTAGCTAGCAGTCAAAATGACTGCTAGTTTGAGGAATAAGTGGAAATAAAACTCGGATTAGAGCGGTTGTGTCTTATCCTTAAGCCAAGCCTTTTCTTCCTCGTTCAGGTATGGAGAAAGTTTTTCGTAGACCTTGGCATGGTAGGAGTTAATCCAAGAGAGCTCTTCAGCTGAGAGTTCTTCTACGACAATGGCCTTGCGTTCATACGGTAAGAACGTGATGGTTTCGAATTCCATGAATTGTCCAAATTCGTTCTTTTCTAACGGTTGTACAAAAACGGAATTTTCGATACGAATACCGTGGCGTCCCGGTTTATAGAGTCCCGGTTCGTTGGAGAAAAGCATACCTTCTTCAAGTACGGTGTTTCGAGCATAAGGGAAGAGCGGAGCATATTCAATGATGATCTTTCCAGGACCTTCATGCACGTTGGAGACGTAGCCCATACCGTGACCGGTTCCATGACCGAAATTCATCATGTAATCCCAGTGATTTGATTTGACAATGGCATCAATCAAATTGCCGGTAACACCGTAGGGGAACTTTTGACGTGAAGTCACGAGGTGAGACTTTAACGTGACCGTGTAATCCATCTTCATTTCATCGGTTAACTCTCCAACAGCCACAGTGCGAGTAAGGTCGGTTGTACCGCAGAAGTATTGAGCACAGATATCAAAGAGTAAGAAGCCTTCAGGCTTAACCTTAGCGGTCATCGTTGCAGATGGACGATAGTGGGGCAATGCGGCATTTTCGCCATAACCAATGATTGGAATGTTTGCCGGTTGAATGTAGAGGGGTTCCATGCGACGAAAGTCTTCGAGTTTCTTCCCGATTGCGAATTCATCGAGCTCGCCACTTGCAACATTAGCTTCAATCCAACGCATGAAACGCACCACTGCAATACATTCCAAAATGTTTGCACGACGGACATTTTCTTGCTCACCTTTGCTTTTTTGAGCTTTTTGTGCGGTAACTAAATCAGGACCATCAATAACTTTTACGGCTTCAGGGACAGATTCATATAGACCAAAAGGAGTCTTGTACGGATCAATGTAAAGCGTAGAGACAGTCATGTTAGCGATAATTTGATTGATTTCTTTGTACTCGCAAAGAATCCAACCATCGCCAGTTAAGCGTTCCTTGATTTCTTCCGAGAGTTTGAAGAGGTCAACACAAAGATATGCTTCTGTCTGAGAGACAAAGGCGTAACTATGGAAGAATGGGTAGAGTGGATTTTCGTTACCCCGTAAGTTTGTGAGCCATGCTACGTCATCGAGGCTTGGAACAAGTGTGGCTGCGTCGGGAGCGTACTTTTGCAAACGTGAACGAAGTGCAGACAACTTCTGAGGACGGGTTTCACAAGCCCACTGACTATCTAATTCCCAAATGGGATCCGTCGGTACAGAAGGACGGTCAGCCCAGATTTCACCAACGAAATTACGATCATGATTAATTTTGAGTCCTTTAATAGGAAGTTTTTCCTTAAAGGAGCGAAGCATGGCTTCACTTAAAACTTCACCATCAACACCCAATGTGTCGCCTTCGTGTAATTGCGTTAAAAGCCATTCGTGCCAATCAGGCGTTCCCGGTTCGCTAATGGAATTGATATGAAAGGCAGTTTGGTCGATTTCTCGAGAAGCCTGCGTCGTATAACGACCATCTGTCCAAAATTCAGCGGCATTGTCAGTGACCACAGCGTAACCCATCGAACCAGTAAAACCCGTTAACCACTGCATGGCCTTCCAGTGAGCAGAAACGGATTCTGTTTGATGTGGGTCGGTAGTGCCAACGTAAATGGCTTTAACACCAGCTTCACATATTAATTGTCGGAGTGCGACAAGTTTTTCAGTTGTATTCATAACAACAACTCCTCGGTTAGTAAAAATTTCTGACCTAGTTCGAGTGGATAGCTTTTTTAGTCCAGCCCTTTTGTTTGAACTTAAAGTTCACACTGTAATGTTGGCCAATGATGAAGACAATGATGCTTATCCAGATAAACGTCATTGGAAAGAGTTCATCCCAGCCGAATTTTTCATCGTAGATAAAGATGCCTAAACATAAGGTTAAAATCGGACTTAAATATTGGCACAATCCCAAAAGATTGAGCGGTAAATTGTTCGTGGCATAGGTGTAGGTGATAAGTGGTACCGAAGTTAAGATGCCAGTACCTATCAATGCGTAAGCTGTTACGTCCATTGAGGACAATTGAGTGAAGAATTCTGAGGTGCCCCCCACACACATCAAGAAGATGATAGAGAAGGGGGCGACAATTAGGGATTCTAAAAAAATTGCTACTGCTGGCGTTAAAAAAATTTTTTTCTTTAAAGCACCATATACAGCCCATGTTGAAGATACTCCAATTGCAATCCACGGGAAACTACCAAAGCGAACTAACATAATCGTTACACCGATGACGGCTAAAAGCATGCTTAACTTTTGAAGACTGTTTAATCGTTCTCGGAAATATAAAACACCAAGTAAAACGCTCATTAATGGGGTCAAAAACAAACCAATGCCAAGTTCAACAACTGCGCCAATCATAGGGGCAAAAATATTTATCCACCAGTTAATAACGGCAATAAAAGATACCAATACTAAAAGACAAAGGTTGAGAGGACGATTCATCAAGTCATGAATTGTATTGATTACGGCCTTCCACTGATGTATGGCAATAATAAAAATGAAAAGTACTACCGTCGTCCAAACATAACGATGAGCAATAACAATCCAAGCATCAAGGTTAGCGAGCGTTTTCCAGTATATGGGTTGCAACCCCCAAACCAAATAGGCAAAAAAGGCCCCTAACACTCCAATTGCTTGATGGTTATTTTTAAGGGTAGTTAAACTCATTTTGTAGTACAAAGATTTTTACGATTTAAGTAAATCAAATAAATTAAAAACGAAATGTTTGAGAAGATCTCTCAATTGACGGATTAACTTCTTGAACATTTTTTGTTACATTCGGATAATATTCATGTTCGTAAAAGAAATAAAACGAATTATTTTTATCTTTACTATTTGTAAATTGAATAGATAATAAAAATCATGAGCTTAACTAAATATCGAGCCTTTTTAAAGGTTGCTACAACAGGTAGCTTTAGCGAGGCAGCTAAACATCTGCATTGCACGCAGTCTGCTGCTAGCCGAATGATTGCTGATTTAGAGCAGTTATGGGATGTGAAGGTGTTTGCACGCTTTAAAAGTGGCATCGAACTTACACCAGAAGGTAAAGCTCTTTTGCCAATGATTCGAGATGTAGTTCTGGCCGATGATAGTTTAAAGGCCATGGTATCTTCCATCACCGAGTTAACAACTGGAACTGTGCGAATAGCGACGTACGCAAGTGTCGCAACATTGTGGTTACCCAAAGTAATATGTGAATTTAAACGCATGTACCCTAATGTGGACTACGAAGTTCTAATGGGTGACTATAACGAAATTGAACATTTGGTTAGAACAGGGCGTGTGGATATCGGTTTTTCAACACCTCAAATTGGAGAAGGACTAGAGTCAGTTTTAGTCGCTAAAGATGAGCTACTATTGGTTGCCCCAACCTCTCATAGGTTTGCCCAAATGGATACAGTATCGGTGAAGTTGTTAGAAGGGGAGTCTTTTTTTCTTGAAGAAATGGGACGAGCCGGTTTTGTGTCTCAATACTTGGAAAAAGAGCAAGTTCGTCCATTTATAGAATTAAAAACCCATCATGATAATGCTATTTTAAATATGGTAAAAATGGAGCTAGGGGTCTCTATTTTGCCTGAATTGGTGCTAAGAGGCTTCCCAGTTGAGGGAGTTTGCTTTAAAGAATTAGAACCTCGAGGTTATCGCGAAATTTTGCTTGTGTTGCGACAAGGAACTCAACTTTCATTTGCATCTAAGAGATTCCTAGTTTGCTTTCGAGATGTATTAAAAAAAGAGATTGCTCCTTCGTTTAGCACAGATATTGAGAGATTTATTCTCTAAAGAATTGACGTGCACTCATAGAGCAGGTAAGCGCAGTCGCCAACACTTACCAAGTGAAGACCAAAATGAAGCGACTTATCTTGTTGGTAAAAATGAAAAAAGAGTTTGCGTTTGCAAACTCTTTTTAGAATTCTGGTAGGCACAATTGGATTCGAACCAACGACCCCCACCATGTCAAGGT
>CAJLGW010000092.1 GCA_905206345.1 uncultured Sutterella sp.
AAACGGTGGACTTTCACCACCAGCAGTGCGCCCAGTCAGGCGCACCAACAAAAACGATGACGTCTACGCCGAAGCCACAGAAGCCAAGAAGACCGAAGCTCCCGAAGTGCCGGTTTGGTACGCCATTTTCCCGTGGTTGCCTGTCGTTTTGATGATCGTTTTCAGTAAGCTTGTTGTGACGAGCATCAAGATTGATACGGTGGCTGCATTGCTCCTCGTTTGGATCTTGGTTGTCATCGTTGAATTGATTCGTTTGCGCGATCCCAAGCGTGTGCTCAAGGACGCCGTCACCTTCTTCCAAGCCATGGGTAAGATGTTTGCCGGTATCGTCTCCTTGATCATTTGCGCTGAATTCTTCGCTAACGCTCTTAAGGTCTCCGGCCTTATCACGATGCTCATCGACTCCGCTCAAGGTGTGGGCGCCGGTATGAACTTCATGACGATCATCTTGACGTCCATCGTCGGTTTGGTCACGTTCTTGACGGGTTCCGGTGTGGGCGCTTACTCGAGCTTTGCTGCTCTTGCTCCTGATGTTGCTGCCGGTCTCGGTGGTACGGTGACGTCTCTCGTGACGCCGATGCAATTTGCTTCCGGTATGTTGCGTGCTATGAGCCCGGTTGCAGGTGTCATCATCGCCGTTGCCGGTGCTGCGGGTGTCTCTCCGATGGCAATCGTTCGTCGTACGGCCGTCCCGATGTTAGTCGGTATGGTTGTAACCATCATCGCTAACGCTATCTTCTTAAGTTAATTTTATAAACATCAACCAAAGACATAGACTTCGGCCACCTCGAAAATGAGGTGGCCATTTTTTTGAAAAAAAATCAATATATTAATCAATGTTTCTGCACATATTTTTAATGATTTGATGGTATTGAAAAACTGAAAAAGATGGTATTAGCACACTAAATACCATCAACTGCCTTTGAATACCATCTCGAATACCATCAAATTGTGTTTGCTAGCTAATTTAAAGTACACATACCTTAACAATCGTATCTCTCTACCAGCCCAATAAAAAAGGCAGTCAATGTCGGATTTCGACAAACTGACTGCCCTAGGAATTAATTAAAAATTATTCCCATTCGATGGTACCCGTGGGCTTCGGCGTCAAGTCAAAGACCACACGATTAACACCTTCAACTTCGTTGGTGATACGTTGCGTGATGTGTTGCAACAAAGCAAACGGAACATCTTCAACCGTAGCGGTCATAGCATCAACAGTGTTGACGGCACGAATGATCACAGGCCAAGCGTCCGTGCGCTTGTTGTCCTTCACGCCAACGCTCTTAAAGTCAGGGATAGCCGTAAAGTATTGCCAAACCTTGCCTTCCAAACCGTTCTTAGCGAATTCTTCACGCAGAATAGCGTCAGATTCACGAACAGCTTCCAAACGGTCACGCGTGATAGCGCCCAAGCAGCGAACGCCAAGACCCGGACCCGGGAACGGTTGACGATAAACCATACCGTCAGGCAAACCGAGGGTCTTACCGACCATGCGGACTTCGTCCTTAAAGAGCAATTGCAACGGTTCAACCAAACCGAATTGGAGGTCTTCGGGCAAGCCACCCACGTTGTGGTGAGCCTTCACGCCGTGACTTTCCAAAATGTCTGGATAAATCGTGCCTTGAGCCAAGAATTCGATGCCTTCTTGCTTACGAGCTTCTTCTTCGAAAACGCGGATGAATTCAGCACCGATCACCTTACGCTTGGCTTCAGGATCAGCAACACCGGCCAACTTATCCAAGAAGCGGTCAACGGCGTCAACATACACCAAGTTGGCGTTCATTTGGTTGCGGAAGACTTCAACCACTTGTTCCGGTTCGCCCTTGCGCAACAAACCGTGGTTCACGTGCACGCAAACCAATTGTTGGCCAATGGCCTTAATCAACAAAGCTGCAACGACAGAAGAGTCAACACCGCCTGACAAAGCAAGCAAAACCTTCTTGTCACCGACTTGTTCACGGATCAACTTCACTTGTTCTTCAATGAAAGCCGTAGCCAACGCTTCATTGTTGATGCGTTGCATGCTTTCGGGACGAACGATAGTGGACATCGGAATACTCCTAACAAATTAAAAGAAAACTTCCCATATCCTCATAAATCACTAGGGTTTACGAGGAAATATATCTAACCTTTCGATTATAACAAGAGACGAAATCTTGAAAAAGAAAAGGGCACAGATTTTTTCAATCTGCAACCCTTTTTCTTTAACTCATTGAGCCCAACGGCTCAAAAAGCCTATTCCCATTCAATCGTGGCAGGCGGTTTACCGCTGATGTCATAAACCACACGGTTAATGCCGCGTACTTCATTGATGATGCGGTTAGAAACCTTACCTAAGAGCTCATAGGGCAAGTGAGACCAGTGAGCCGTCATGAAGTCAGACGTTTCAACGCAACGCAAGCTCACAACCCATTCGTAGGTGCGGCCATCGCCCATAACGCCCACGCTCTTAACCGGCATAAAGACCACGAAGGCTTGACTGACCTTGTCATAAAGACCTGCTTCACGCAATTCTTCAATAAAGATCGCATCGGCTTCACGCAAAAGGTCTGCGTATTTCTTTTTGACTTCACCCAAAATACGCACGCCCAAACCCGGACCCGGGAACGGATGACGGTAAACCATTTCAGCGGGCAACCCTAACGTGATACCCAATTCACGGACTTCGTCCTTGAACAAATCACGCAACGGCTCTAAGAGCTTCAAGTGCAACGTTTCGGGCAAACCACCCACATTGTGGTGGCTCTTAATAGTCTTCGCTTTCTTCGTCTTGGCACCGGCCGATTCAATCACATCAGGATAAATCGTGCCTTGGGCAAGCCACTTGGCTTGCGTTAACTTACCGGCTTCTTCTTGGAAGATTTCCACGAATTCGCGACCGATAATCTTGCGCTTTTGTTCAGGATCCTTCACCCCTTCCAAAGCCTTCAAGAAACGCGTTTCTGCGTCAACCACGATCAACTTCAAGCCCATGTTCTTTTGGAACGTTTCTTCGACTTGTTGACGTTCGTTCTTACGCAAAAGACCGGTATCAACGAAAACGCAGGTAAGCTGATCGCCAATGGCTTCATGAATCAAAGCGGCAGCCACCGAGGAGTCAACGCCACCCGAGAGGCCCAAAATAACTTCTTCTTCACCCACTTCTTCACGAATCCTTGCGATGGCTTCCTTGGCATAGTCACCCATGATCCAAGAAGGTTCAGCCTTACAAATATCGAGAACGAAGCGATTTAAAAGATCACGACCCTTGACGGTGTGCGTGACTTCCGGGTGGAATTGCACGGCATAAAACCCGCGCTTTTCATCGCACATCCCGGCAATGGGGCAAGAGGGCGTGGAGCACATCACTTCAAATCCGGGCGGGATTTGCGTGACCTTATCACCGTGGCTCATCCAAACCTTGAGGATGGAGTCGCCTTCTTCGTTTTTAAAATCTTCAATACCGTCAAACAAACGGTTATTGGCGTGAGACTTCACTTCAGCGTAGCCGAATTCACGCTTGCCAATATTTTCAACCTTGCCACCCAATTGTTGAGCCATGGTTTGCATACCGTAGCAAATCCCCAAAACAGGAACGCCAGCTGAGAAAACGGCTTCGCTGGCTTGGTCATTATTTTCTTCATAGGCGCTCATGTGAGAGCCCGACAAAATAATACCTTTGGGGTTGAATTCGCGAATAAATTCTTCGCTGACATCGTTGGGACAAACTTCGCAGTACACGTGAGCTTCACGCACGCGACGTGCGATCAACTGCGTGACTTGAGAGCCGAAGTCAAGGATGAGAATACGATCATGAGCCATGATTTTTTGGCCTTTCTATGTGGTTAAAACCAGAAAAAGCGCGAAATGTTTCGCGCTTTTTCTTAACTAATCAAGATTAGTGTTCTTGACGGTAGTTCGGAGCTTCCTTCGTGATACGAACGTCATGGACGTGGGATTCACGCCAGCCGGCGGCCGTGATTTCGACGAATTCAGCACGATTGCGCATTTCGTCAATCGTAGCACAACCGCAGTAGCCCATGGAAGAGCGCAAGCCACCGATCATTTGATAAACGATTTGAGCGAGCGGGCCCTTGTACGGAACCATACCTTCAATACCTTCCGGAACGAATTTATCGATGTTGCCGGAATTGTTGTCTTGGAAGTAGCGGTCAGCAGAACCCTTTGTCATAGCGCCAAGGCTACCCATACCGCGGTAGCTCTTGAAGGAGCGACCTTGATAGAGAACCACTTCACCCGGAGCTTCATCGGTACCAGCGAACATACCACCCATCATCACGGCATTGGCACCAGCTGCGATAGCCTTAGCAATGTCGCCGGAGAAGCGGATACCGCCGTCAGCGATCAACGGAACGCCCGTGTCCTTCAATGCGTCAGCAACCGTAGCAACGGCCGTGATTTGCGGGACACCGACACCGGCAACGATACGGGTCGTACAAATAGAACCCGGGCCGATACCGACCTTAACGCCGTCAGCACCGCGATCGACCAAAGCCAAAGCGGCTTCAGGCGTAGCGATGTTACCACCGATCACTTGCAAGTCGGGGTAGTTCTTCTTAACCCATTCAACGCGATCGAGCACGCCCTTGGAGTGGCCGTGAGCCGTGTCAACCACGATCACGTCAACACCGGCGTTGACCAACAATTCAATACGTTCTTCCGTACCGGCACCAACGCCAACAGCAGCGCCAGCCAACAAGCGACCATGAGAGTCCTTAGCGGCATTGGGGTGCAAACCGGCCTTGATGATATCCTTAACGGTCATCAAACCAGAGAGGTTGAAGTCAGCGTCAACAACCAACACGCGTTCAACGCGGTGTTCGTGCATCAAGCGCTTGGCATCGTCCAAGCTTGCGCCTTCGCGAACCGTCACCAAGCGTTCAGCCGGCGTCATGATTTGAGAAACAGGGATGTCCATGCGCGTTTCAAAGCGCAAGTCACGGGAGGTGACCATGCCCAAAACCTTACGGCCGTCAACCACCGGAAGACCGGAGATGTGACGTTCACGGCTAACACGCAACACTTCGCCAACGGTCATGCCAGGCGTAACAGTGATGGGATCGGCAACCATACCGGCTTCGTGACGCTTAACGCGAGCCACTTCTGCGGCTTGTTGCTTAGCCGTCATGTTCTTGTGGATGAAACCGACGCCACCTTCTTGAGCCAAAGCAATGGCCAAGCCAGATTCCGTCACGGTGTCCATAGCAGCGGAGACCATCGGAATGTTCAAGCTTAAGTTGCGGGTGATTTTGGTGGTGAGAATCGTGTCTCGAGGAAGGATTTCCGAGTGAGCCGGAATGAGAAGCACGTCATCGAAGGTAAGAGCCTTCTGTCTAATACGCATGTTAACCTCTGTCGAAAAAAAGAAAAGGAATTCGGCACTCGCCACTAAGTGGCGTTTTTAGATTAACAACGCATTTTATCCTATTTGAAACACTTTGGGCAAAAAAATTAAGTTTTTTTACTCATACGCACTACTGTCCAAAATAATTTTTATTAAATACCCCTGCATCAATAATTTCGGC
>CAJLGW010000093.1 GCA_905206345.1 uncultured Sutterella sp.
TAAAAAATGGGGTTTTTAGGTGTTGTTTTCACACAAATCCGTGATGACCCAAAAAATAGCCACCGAAAATACAGTGGCTATAGATAATTTAAGCAAAAAATCGTAATTAATCCTTAATTCCAAAGACTTGTTTAAGGTAAGTGAGGTAACTTTCATCGTCACACAAGCTCTTACCCGGTGTATCGGAAATCTTGGCAACGGGTTGACCGTTGGCACGAACCATCTTAATCACAATGTTTAAGGGCTCTGGCCCCAGGTCGTTCATTAAGTTGGTCCCAACGCCAAAACCGATGCGCACGCGTTTTTTAAAGCGTCTAAAGAGCTCTAACAAGCGTGGGAAGGTGAGACCATCGGAGAAGATAAAAGTCTTCGTAGAGGGGTCACAACGGTTGGCACGGTAGTGCTCAATCATACGTTCCCCCCAAGCAAAGGGATCGCCCGAATCTTGACGCACGCCATCAAAGAGCTTACAGAAGTACATATCGAAGTCTTTGATAAAAGGTTCGATCCCGTAAACGTCCGTTAAAGCAATCCCTAAATCCCCTCGATACTCCTTGGCCCACATTTCAAATGCGTAGGTTTGAGAGTCACGCAAGCGGGGGCCCAACGCTTGGCAGGCCTGAAGATATTCGTGCGCCATGGTGCCGATGGGCAAAAGTCCCAATTCTTTGGCGTACATCACGTTACTCGTGCCCGCAAACTGAACGGGCAACTCACGCTTGAGCGTCTCCAAGACTTCTTTTTGCCACTCACGGGAAAACCGGCGACGCGTACCAAAGTCTGACAAAGAAATAAGATCCGTGTCAGGCTCTTTTTTAATCATTTCAATCTTTGCTTGAAGACGACGGCGACCTTCTGCTTTGTCAATGCCGGCTGCTACATGACGGAAATAGGTTTCGTTGACGATGGCTAAGACCGGAATCTCAAACAAAATCGTATGAAGCCAAGGCCCCTTGATGTGGATATTGAGTTCGCCATTGTCTGAGAAAACCTTGATGTATTTTCGCTTTAATTGGAAAAGACTCAAGAAATCGACAAAGTCATGCTTAATGAAACGCAAGTTCCCTAAATAATCCAACTCGTCGTCAGTGAAGCGTAAGGTACAGAGATGATCAATTTGTGCGTTGATTTCATCCATGTAGGTAGTTAAATCGACACCTGCGTTGCGGCAACGGAAGCGATACTCGACATCAGCGCCCGGGAATTGGTGCAGTACGCACTGCATCATCGTAAATTTATACAGGTCGGTGTCCAATAATGACTCAATGATCACGTCACTATGTCCTTTCAGATATGGTCTATCCCTCGAAGTCTAAGAAATTTGGAGTACAATGACAAACTTTCTTAAACAGTTTCTTGTATTTTTCTATTAATGGAGTGACATCATGGCACACGTTGTCTGTGAATCCTGCATCAATTGCACCGATACGGCTTGTGTAGCGGTTTGTCCTGTCGACTGCTTCCGCGTCGGTCCCAACTTCTTGGTGATTGACCCCGATGAATGTATCGATTGTGCCGTTTGCGTCCCCGAATGCCCCGAAGAAGCCATCTATCACGAAGATGATGTGCCTGCCGGTCAAGAAGAATTTATCGCTTTAAATGCCGAACTTTGCCAAAAGTGGCCTTCGATTACCCGCCAACGTCCGCGTCCTGCCGATGCTGACAAGTGGCACGGAGTTCCGAATAAGCGTCAACACTTAAAGACCGAATAAAACAAACGCTTACGTTTTCTATTCTAATTGCCTTTTAGTCCTGCACTAAAGGGCATTATTTTTGCGTACTCCTTTTGTTAGAATCTGTCGTGTTTTAGTGAGGATTAATGCCATGAGTTTTCGTCCCGTTTCTGTTTTATCGGTTGAGAAGCACAACGATCGTCTTTTGTACTTAACGCTTGAGAAGCCCGCTAACCTTTCCTTTGAATCCGGTCAATTTATTCGAATCGGTCTGGCACTCAAAGACAATCCTCAAACGGAAGATGATTTTTTAGTCCGTCCCTACTCGATTGCAAGCCGCAAGGAGAGCCCTAAGCTAGAGTTTTACATTGCTCGCGTTATTAATGGTGAGCTCTCCGGTCAACTTTTTGACCTCAAAGAAGGTGACACGGTTTGGGTAGACGAACAAGCGTATGGCTTTATGCTTCCAGAACGCTTAAAAGCCGGCGGTCACCTCATTTGTTTTGGAACGGGCACCGGGGTCTCGGGCTTTTTATCGGTCATTCGTGCTAATGCTTGGAAGCGCTTTGATCGTGTCACCGTCATTCATTGTGCCCGCACAGCCGATGACCTCACGGTGACAGATAAATTCATGGAAGCAGCCCAGCATCAAGATCAACTGGATCACTTCAGATTCATTCGCGTAACGACACAAGAGACAAATGCCGATAAAATGGGAGAGGTCAACGAGCGAATCCCCACCGCTATCGAAAAAGGCACGTTAGAAGCCTTGGGGGTTGCCCTCAATCCCGATGAAGCACGCGTCATGCTTTGCGGCAATCCGCAATTTGTGACAACGATGAAAAAAGTTTTGAAGGATAAAGGCTTTACGGCCCCTCGCGGTGAAACGCTTGGTACTTTGGTTTCAGAAAATTTTTGGTAAAACAACTCATGTCTTCTCTTATTGACAAAATTGATGATGTGCTTCCGCAAACGCAATGCAGTCAATGCGGTTATGCCGGTTGCCGTGCTTACGCATGGGCAATTGTCATGGACGAAGCACCGATTAATCGTTGCGCTCCCGGTGGTAAAAAAGGAATTGAAGCTTTGGCTCAAGTCACAGGGCGCGATGTCATTGAACTTGATCCCGAATACGGCCATGAAGTGCCACTTGAAGTTTCGCACATCAAACCGGAGCTTTGCATCGGGTGTCGAAAGTGTGTTGCGGTTTGCCCGACCAACGCCATTGTTGGCGCGCCCAAGCGCATGCACGCGGTGATCACCGATTGGTGCACAGGGTGCGCATTGTGTGTCGTCCCTTGCCCTGTTGACTGCGTTGAAATGGTGCCCGCCACCTTTGAGTGGACAACGGAGCGAGCCCACGCAGCACGCGATCGTTATAAAGCCAAGCAACAACGTGAAAAGCTTAAGCGTGAAGCGCACGATAAGCGCATGGCAGCCGAAACCACGCAGGAAAAGAAAAAGAATTTGATCGCAGACATCCTTAAACGCGCGCAAAAGAAATGAATAAAGACAAACGCTACGAAATCATGAAGCGGCTCGCGGCAGAACGCCCCGAGCCCAAAAGTGAGCTCAATTACACAACACCTTATGAGTTGGTTGTTGCCGTAGCGTTATCAGCGCAAGCCACAGATAAAAGCGTGAACCTTGCAACCGAAAAACTTTTCCCAGTCGCCAATACTCCAAAAGCCATGGTGGCGCTTGGTGTCGATGGTTTAATCCCTTACATCAAAACCATTGGCCTTTATCGCAACAAGGCGAAAAATGTCATTGCCTTGAGTCAAAAGTTGTTGGATGACTTCGCCGGTGAAGTCCCCTGCGATCGTGAGAGTTTAGAGAGTTTGTCGGGTGTGGGCCGAAAGACAGCCAATGTGGTTTTAAATGTGGCCTTTGGGCTTCCTACGATTGCCGTGGATACCCATATCTTCCGAGTCAGTAACCGCACGGGGTTTGCCCCTGGTAAGACCCCGGAAGAGGTCGAGCGTAAGCTCTTAAAATTTATGCCCAAAGACTTTATCAAGGACTCACACCACTGGTTGCTTTTGCACGGGCGCTACTGCTGCAAAGCCATTAACCCTGATTGTCCCCACTGCCCGATTTCTGATTTGTGTGAGTTTAAGAAAAAAACACAATGATCAAAAAAAACTGCATGACTCCAAAAAGCATGCAGTTTTTTCTTATTAGAGTCGGATTAAAGCCAGTCGAGCGACCAGTCAACCGTGACGACACCGGCTTCTAAGTCCACTTCGTCAACATAGGCTTCCACGAAGGGAATAAGAATGGAGGCCCCTTCACCTTCAGGCTTAACGACCAAAAGGTCATGCGCTCCGTTATCGGTCACCGTTTCCACAACACCTAACGTTTCGCCCTTGAGGTTCAACACCTTCATGCCCAAAATGTCGTGATCGTAGAAGTCCCCTTCTTCCAATTCAGGCAAATCGTTACGGTCAATCAAAAGACTGCCCTTTAATGCCATGGCATCTTCGCGCGTCGGAATTTCATTGATACGAACGACCAGGTCTTTACCATGTTCTTTCATCTCGGCCACGGTCAAAAGGCGAGGTTCGACACCGGCAACTCGAGGGTACGGTAAAAACCACCAATTAGTCGTTTCAAACAAAAAGTCACCGTCACGCTTACCCGGAACAACACGCACCCAACCGCGGACACCATAGGCACCAGCCGTACGACCGACTTCAATTAAATCCATTTCTTTTGACATAACGACTCTTAAATCTTGAGGATACAAAAAAGGACAATTTCCTTGATTCTAAACCACTTTACATCGTAGATACTGCAGTGAAAGGTCGGGGTTTGAGTCCAAACGGTAGACACAATTTCCGATTGTTTAGTAACTCAAACGAGTACTCTCAACTGTCAATGTAAAGCGTGAACCTGAAAAATTGTCCTTTTCGAGCAAACGCTAGGTTTGCTGATAATTAGGCAGCAGCCTTCTTAGCTTGCTTAGCCAAACGAGCAACCGTGTCACTCATTTGTGCACCAACACCGATCCAGTGCGTGAGACGATCCTCAGCCATGTGGAACTTAACAGCTTGGCCAGAAGCCATCGGGTTGTAGTAGCCCAAACGTTCGATAAAACGACCGTCACGGGGGTTACGAGAGTCCGTAACAACGATATTGTAGAAAGGACGCTTCTTGGAACCGCCGCGAGCGAGACGAATAACAACCATTTTTTACCTCTTGTGTCAAAAGTAAAAGCAGTAAACACTGCAATAAAAAAACGAAACCCCGAAGGGCTTCAAGAAAAATTCGAGCTATTTTACCGCAATCATTTCTCTTATGGCAAATGATTTTCAAGGTTTTTCGGGCATTTAAGCAAAATTTTTCTTTTTTAAAGACGCCAAAATCACTACTGTCCAAAATAATTTTGCAGATGAAATTTTTAAACATATAAAAAAAGC
>CAJLGW010000094.1 GCA_905206345.1 uncultured Sutterella sp.
TGCCTGTAATTGCGGTGTGAGAGGGGCGAGATGAGAATCTCCCCCTACTCGATTACCCATAGGATGAGTTGAAAGGACGGATATGCCGTTTGATCTTTGGTTAAGTTTTGTGGTGGCTGCCACCATTTTGGCGATTGCACCGGGGCCTGATAATTTATTTGTGCTTTTGCAATCGGCCATGCACGGCCCTAAAGCCGGCGTTTTGGTGACGTTGGGGCTTTGTGTCGGTGTCTTTATTCAAACGTGTTTTTCGGCCTTTGGCGTGGCTGCAGCAGTGGCGGCTTCCCCGGTGTTGCTTACCATCATTAAATGCGCAGGGGCTGCCTATTTGACCTATTTGGCCTGGGGGGCTTGGCGAGCTCCTGTGTCTGAAGCCGATGAGACGACCATCGAGAAAAAGCCCTTGACGTTAACGCCCTTTAAATTGTGGACGCGTGGGATTTTGATGAATATCACCAATCCCAAAGTGTTGATTTTCTTCTTAGCCTTCTTCCCACAATTTTTGGTGAAGGGCAGTAGCGAAGCCGAAGTGATGGTTCAGATGCTCATCATGGGGTTAACTTTCTTGGTGATCACCTTGGTGGTTTTCTCCTGCGTAGCTTGGTGTGCGGGTTCATTGGCTAACCGTATTCGTAATCCGCGTTTTCAATCGATTCTTAATAAAACCAGTGCCTTGATTTTCTTGGCATTGGCTGTTTCTACTTTAATCTGGAACGCTTCTTAAGGCAGAGACCTATGGCAGTCAATCACCAAAATCGAGATGTTCTGTTAATTACGCTTCTGGGCATTGCTCATGGCGTATCCCACTTCTTTCACTTGGTGATTCCGCCTTTGATTCCGTGGATTAAACCGGAGTTTGATCTCTCATACGCTCAAATGGGCGCCGTGATGACGGCTTTTTTCATTGTGAGCTCTTTAGGGCAGGCCGCCAGTGGCTTTTTGGTCGATAGTTGGGGCGCAAAGAAAACCTTGTTTTTAGGTGCTTCGCTTTTGGCTTTGGGTGGCTTTATTTTGGCGGGCGCCGATAGTTACTTCATGCTTTTCTTGGCTTCTATGGCCTCCGGTTTAGGGAATTCCGTTTTCCATCCGACAGACTATTCCATCATGAATCGCTCGATCTCCCAAGAGCGTTTAAGTTACGCCTTTTCAATCCATGCGATTGTTGGCAACATCGGTTGGGCGATTGCACCGGTTTTGATGATTGCCGTGGCCAATTTTGGTGGTTGGCGAATGGCAGCCCTCGCTGCCGCATTGGTGGGTACGTTCGTTGTGGTTTTGCTTGCCTTTAATCACAAAGAATTCGATATTGAACAGATCACGGAAGAGAAAAAGACGGGAAGCGTACCGGTTAAGGGGGGTCGCTTTGCCTTTTTAGGGGCAATGGCTGTTTGGTTGTGCTTTTTCTTTTTCTTTTTTAATTCGTTTGCCTTCGGGATTTTGCAAAATTTCTCGCCCACGATTTTCCATGAAACTTTTGGTTTAAGTTTGGAGACGGCAACGGCTGCGTTGACTTCTTACTTGTTAAGTAATGCCGCAGGCGTCTTAATCGGCGGGTGGATTGCTAAAAATTTCAACCACCACAATAAGGTCGTGGCGCTGTGCTTGAGTGTGAGTGCGGCGACTGCTATTTTGATGGCCACGCAGTTGTTTCCCGGTTACACGGTTTTGATCTTTATGGCCTTCATGGGTGTAGGTGTGGGGATTGCGACGCCCTCTCGAGACATGATGATTCGTCAGGCGTGTTTATCCAAGGTCGGTAAAGACGGTTTTGGCCGTGTTTATGGCTTTACTTACTGTGGGATGGATGTGGGGCAAACGTTGTCGCCTTTGATTGCGGGACCCATGCTTGATGCCGGGTTATTTGCTGCAGCGCTTATTTTGGTGGCAGTGATGCAGTTCGGAGCCGTGTTTACGGCTCTTGGTGTGAAATCTGAGTAACAAAGGATAATGATGTATAAAAAGACTGCGTTTATCTCGAGTTTGAGTCTTGTTGTATTCACACTCACCGGCTGCTCAACTCCGATGAAATTTGAGGCTCAGTTACCCGAACCTCGTCCTGCGGTGACAAAACTCTCTTACGCCATGCAAGTGGCTCGTGCCATGAAAACCACCAAGAAGTGCCAGGGGTGCGTGGATACCGGTCTTTGGTCTGACGAAGTGGGAATGATCGATAAAGTGGGTTTTGACCCGCTCAAAGTCCAACAAGCCATTCGTGATCAAAAAACTTCCTCAATGAGTGTTGTTGGGGATGCAATTGACGTAGCAGGCACTGCATCCAATATCCAAGGAGTTTTACAAGGCAATGCCTTTAAAGGACATTTACCGGGCGTTGGCTTGGCTTTAACTGTTGGCGGTTGGTTGCTGTTACCTTCAGAAGATGATGGAGTTGATGTAGATTCTTACACCAATCACTTGAAGATGACTTATGTTTTGCCAGCTGATAACAAAATTACAGAGCAAGAGTTCACGAGTGCCGATACACCCAACGACGAATACAAGGTCTATAACGCCAAACTCTTTGCTCAAAAGAAGTTTATTGCAGCGCAGACAAAAGCCGCCAAAGATTTGGGATTTAAGCCCGTTGGCGACATTCGAGTGCATTTCATAAAAACCGATGATGGATATCGTGACTGGGTACACGTTTGGCAACCGTTGGAAAACGATAAGTTAGGTTGCCCGAAGGTGACGGAAAATTCAGAGCGAATAAAGATTTGTCGAGTCGAAACAGCTCCTTATAAATCACCTTTTGATGAATTGGATCGAACATTTATTTTTGAGCGAACAACCGTTCCGAACGTTTTGGCTAAGGTCCCTGCCGGGGAAAAGCGTTGGATTGCTCACTACGGGTACAACCGAATGTTCCCGACCGGACTCATGATTGATGAAGCCAAAGAGGTGAAGGAGCCTGAGGCGCTGTACCATCAATTTGCCATGCAATTACAAAAGCATCTATTGCCAGGCATGACGATTTTTGTGCCGTCTTATACGGTTAATGGCATCTCCACGGCGCAAGCGGTATTGGATACCAGGGGCACGCATTATTTTGCCGTTGTTGTTCCCCGCAAGGGACAGAAATAAGGTATTGAATACAAGTTTTGAAATAGATTGATTTTGACACAAGCCGCCGAAAGGTGGCTTTTGCATTTAAAACACCTTTGGTTTCAAATCTTTTAACTTGACAAATGAAACATTCCCGATGATTTTCTTACCACTTCTGCTCTCAAAACAAGACGTTTTGAAATTGAATGGGAATCATCATCCTCTCGTGATCCAATTAGAGATTGGTACGAATCCGTTAAGGTGTCAAAAAAGTTTGATGGGGCATATTTCCAAGTTAAATTTGCCAAATCGTTTGTCATTTTTTCAAATTTGTATAGATTATTACGAGCCCAAAGAAGAAAAATGTCATCTTCTCCATGTGCTCGAACTAATAGATGTTTCCCTTTCTTAGAAATCTCAAAGCCTAGAGATAAGGTTGCGTCATCACTAGAACGGGGGCAGAAAGCGACCAGCTTGTTCGTCAGCTTTAAGGGGTTTTGGTCTGAAAAAAGTTTTTTAAATTGACGATCAAACTCTTCCCAAAGTCGCGTTCGTTGAATCAACGGGGCATACTTTTTGTAAACATCGTTTAAAACAATGTTGTTGTACTGGCAAGGCGTTTTATATTCGTTAGTGGTCAAAAACTCTACCATGTGGTTAACTTTTGCCGTGATAACGCTGGCAACCACATATAAAATGCGTGGAGAGACGGGGTAGGTTACTTCTGATGGTTTAATGAGGAGTTTTCGAGCGATTTGATAGTCTTTGTTTTGCAAGTTCAGGCATTGCCGAATTTCCTCAATATCGTAATCTTCAGAGGATTTGCTCCCATACATATCATTTAAGAAATCCCAGGAATCGGAGATATCCATTTTGCGATTATTGAGTGCCAGTGCTAACCAAATCTCGTTATCTGTCGCACCAGTTTTCTGCATTAAGCGAATTAGAGGGAGTTCGATATCTGTGTCAGAACTAACTTCTAACATATTAATCAGTTCAAGGACGTCATTGTTGAGTTGGGAAAATCGCATCATGTTTACAGTCTCATCGTTATTGTTAATGAAAGAATGAATTAAGTTAGAGGAGATGATTTCAGTTCGTTTTCTATAAGATTTTCGCGTTGTCGTAAGTAAATCATTAATTGGTCAAAGCGAGTCAAATCAAGAGTTTCTCTTTCCCAATTTTGGGAAGAATAACGTGTTTTTGAAACAGAAAAATTCCAAAGATGTTGATTCCTAAGAACTTGAAGTCGATTGTGTTCGCGAGTCAACCAAAGTTGGAGTAGCTTCTCATCTTGGTATCGGGGAGCAATGAATATTAAAGAGTTCTTCTGAGCAGTTTCAAATCCGCGGGAATGAGCGCCTCTGATAATATCTTCTTTTATCCAAGATACATCTCGGTCGGTCATTTCATGGTTTTTGAGTACTTGAATTTCAAAAATCATTCGATCATTATCAGACAAGTATGTTTCAGGAACTCCATTCGGTAAGAGTTGATCAAAACACGCCTTTAAATGAGACCAATGATTTGACTTTGAAAAAACCGATTCCAGATCATGAAATAATTCGCAGATAATTCCTGTTTGGGAAGTATGAAACGGTAGTATCAATCCATTCTCAATAGGGCGTCTTTTGATAATTTCTTTCATTTGGACGATCACATAGGCAATCGCAGCATCGACAATTTCAGGAAGAGCATTTTCCGGGTTTCCGTGGCGATGAATGAGCAACCTTCGAGCACAACTAATTTGTTGTTCAAAGTTGTTGAGGCATTTAATATTTTCATTACTTGTGGATGAATTGAGTTGGCAATCCTCGAAAAGTCCTACCCCAGTCCAAATCGTATCTTCAGATGCATTCCAACTTTTTAAGAGACCGATTAACTCAAATTTGATTTGCAAACCATAGTTTCTTCGAAAACAGCAGACTTGCTGAATCAATTTGATGGCATCGGGTGTGAGTTGGTCGAATTTTGGGCTCTTCACACTTTAGCGTGAAAACAACACAAAATTAGACTCACCTTGAAT
>CAJLGW010000095.1 GCA_905206345.1 uncultured Sutterella sp.
AAATAATTTTTTATTCAGTGCTACATCAATTGCACTTCGTTTTTGAATCCGGGAACATCAAATGACAAAAATTGCAACAAAATTCTTTTTCCTTTGAGGATATTTTGAAACGTCAATTCGATACGTGAGACAATTAGCGGTATCGACAATTTGCCTATTTTCGTGCGCTTAAAGCGTCCTAAATATTTTTTGACTATGTCTGACTCTATTGCTTTTTTATCCGAAACGTACACCGACTGCGAAATCTCAGCTTGCGGTTTAACGTTGGATATTGCCCGACAACGCCTGACAGCTACCGATTGGGAGGGGATTTTGGAAAATGCCCGCACCCATGATGTCATTGGAAAACAACGCGCCATGATAACGGGCGATATTGTGAATAAGACGGAAAATCGTCAGGCATTGCACACCTCTTTGCGTACGCGTGATGCGTCTGCTCCTTACTATGAAGAAGTACAAGTCGCTTTAGGGCGTATGAAAGCCTTTGCTCGTGACGTGCGAAGCGGTCAATGGGTGGGCGCAACCGGCAAAGCCATCACTGACGTTATTAATGTGGGGATCGGGGGCTCAGAGATGGGGCCTCATGCGGTCTATCACGCACTAAGAGATGTGAATCCTTCCATTCGCTTGCATTTCTTGTCGGCCGTTGACGGAATTTTGGTCGATCGTATTTTAGAAAGTGTCCATCCCGAGACGACCTTGGTGGTGGTTTCGAGTAAAAGTTTTTCGACGCGAGAAACGCAAGTCAATGCCCAAACGGTAGACCATTGGTTAGGTGAAGCGGGCATTACGTCCTTTGCTGATCGCGCCAAACACATGGTGTTGGTGAGCGCAAAAACGGACGCCTATAAAGAAATGAATTTGCCTGCCGAAAACCTCTTTCCCATGTGGTCTTGGGTGGGTGGTCGTTTTTCTGTTTGGGGCGCTGTCGGTTTACCCTTATTGATTGCCTTGGGTGAAGAAAGATTTCAAGACTTCTTAGATGGTGCTTACGAGATGGATTGCCATATGTTAGAGGCGCCGTTAGAGAAGAATCTGCCCGCAACGTTGGCACTTTTATCTTATTGGAATGCAACGCAATTTAAGATGCAAGCGCATTGTCTTTTGCCCTACGATGAACGCCTTCGCATGATGGTGGCGTGGTTACAACAGTTAGAGATGGAAAGTCTGGGTAAAACCTATACGCCTGAAGGTGGTACGGTTTCGGGGCCCACGGGACAGGGAATTTGGGGTGGACACGGTAACGAAGCGCAACACTCTTTTTATCAATGGCTTCGTGAAGGCACGGGTCGCACGAGTATTGATATCGTGTGGTGTGAAGATCCGGGGCATCGCCACAATCACCATCATTGTGTTTTAACTGCGAACGCTCGTGCTCAAGCACAAGCTCTCGTGACGCGAGAAAGTGGTCATTCTGAATACTTCAATGCCGTGACGGCTTTGCGTATCAGTAAGCTTACGCCCAAGACGTTGGGTGCCATGATGGCCATGTACGAGCACAAGACAACGATTTTGGCAACGCTTTATGGCATTAATGCGTTTGACCAACCTGGGGTTGAGTTAGGTAAGCGCCTTTGCCGTCAAGTTGAAGCCTCGGCTTTAGAGGGATAAAGACGATGAGTCCTTCAAAGATTTTGATTGTTAAAACGACATCGATGGGCGATGTGATTCACGCATTGCCCGCCGTGCATGATTTGGCAAAAGCTTTCCCTCAAGCACAGATTGACTGGGTTGTTGAAAAAAGTTTTGCCGACATCCCACGACTAAGTGCGCACGTGACCAATGTCCACGAAGTAGCGGTACGTCAATGGCGTAAAAAACTATTTGATGCTCAAACGTGGCGTGAAATTGGTTCGGTCAAAAAAGCCCTTACGTCAGAGCGCTACGATTTGGTGGTTGACCTTCAAGGGTTGTTAAAGAGTGCTTTGATTGCCAAGTGGGCAAAGGCGTCGGTAGCGGGTTACGATGCTCAAAGTATAAAAGAACCGATGGCAAGCCACCTCTACAATGAGCGTTTTGCGGTCTCAAAGTCCCTTTTAGCCGTGACGCGCTGTCGTGAGCTTTTAGCCAAGGCCGTTGGCTATGACTATGACGAGAAGACGTTGGCCTTTGGCATGAAGAATTTAGAGGCACAGAAAGAGGCTTCTCCTTATGCGGTCTTTTTAGTGAATACGAGCCGGGAGACGAAACTTTGGGCCGAAGAGCGTTGGATGGTGTTAGCAAAGACCGTTCACGAAGAAGGTCTCAATGTGAAGTTTCTTTGGGGGGCGCAAGAAGAGCGCGAACGTGTTGAACGCATTGCTAAGGCGGCGGGTGACTTTTGTTGCGTGATGCCCCGAATGCCCATTGGAGAGTGCGCACGCGTGATTCAAGGTGCCGCATTTGCGATAGGTGTTGATACGGGGTTGACGCATTTGGCCGCGGCAACCGCAGTTCCCACCGTGGGGTTATTCTTGGACTTTCCGATTGAATTGGTGGGATTGACCGGAGAACGCGTCACGAGTTTAGGTGGCGTTGGAGCCAATCCGACAGTCTCTGAAGTTTGTGATGCTTTGAAGAAGGTGCGTGATGCAAATTTCTCCTAAAGGCTATCGATTTTTAGTGCCTTGTTTGTTGCCTTTGGCTGCGCTTTACCTTTTGTGGCGCGCTCGCAAACAACCGGACTATTTGAAGTATTGGCCGGAGCGTTTTGCAATGGCCGACTTCCCGACTCCTCGAGAAAATCGCCCTCAAATTTGGATTCATGCGGTAAGCGTCGGCGAAACCAATGCCACCCGTCCTTTGGTTAAGGCGCTTTTAGAAAAGTGGCCGGAATGCGATATTTTGCTCACGCACATGACGCCGACGGGCCGAGATACGGGGAAAAGGATTATTGAGATGGCTCCCGATCGCATTCGTCAATGCATGTTGCCTTACGATGCAGTCTATGCGGTTCGAAAATTCTTGCGTCAAACCAAGCCCGTTATGGGCATTATCATGGAAACCGAAGTTTGGCCTACTTTTTTAGAAGAAGCTCGAGTCAACGGTATTCCGATGGTGTTGGCTAATGCCCGTCTTTCAGAGAAAAGCTACAACCAGGCCATGAAATTTGCAGCGGTGATGACCGATGCGATGAGTAAGTTTACGAAGGTCTGCGCTCAAAGCGAAAACGATGCCAAGCGCCTGACGGCCATGGGGACGGTGGAGCCCGTCGTTGTGGGAAGTCTTAAGTTTGACATTAAAGCACCCGCCAAGGCCTTAGAAATGGCAACTACTTGGAAAGAAGCCATTGAAGAGAAAATCCTTTTGATGGCCAGTACGCGTGATGGTGAAGAAGCCCCTTTGATTGAAGCAATTGAACGTTTCCGTCAAGCCAATCCCGAAACTCGCGTTAAGTATTTATTAGTGCCTCGTCACCCGCAACGCTTTAATGAAGTGGAAGACTTGTTAAAGAAATCGTCTTTGCGCTATCAAAAACGAAGCGAGATGAAAACGCCTGCTGACTTAAAGGCAGAGACCGACGTGATTTTTGGTGATACCATGGGCGAGATGTTCTTCTTTTGCGCCATGGCCGATGTGACCCTCATGGGGGGAAGCTTCGAGAATTTTGGTTGCCAAAATGTGATTGAACCTGCGTCCGTTGGCGTTCCTGTGATCGTGGGTCCCAGCACGTTTAATTTCTCAACGGTGGTGGAGCGCGCCATTTCAATGGGCGCGGTTGACCAAGTTCAAAATGCCCAAGAAGCCATGGAGAAGGCTCATCGTTGGTTGAGCAACGAAGAAGAATTAAAGAAGCGAAAAGACAATGCTCGTGCATTTTCTCAAGCCTATGTTGGCTCGACTGAGCGTCACATGAAAGTATTGGAAGAGTTATGGCAAAAGTAATTCCTAATGTTTTAACGATTGCTGGTGTTGACCCCTCGGGTGGCGCCGGTGTTTTAGCCGATATCAAGGCGATTTCTGCTTTGGGTGGATACGGATGCGGCGTGATTGCGGCGTTAACCGCGCAAAATACGCAAGCCGTGACGGGTGTCTTACCGATACCGGCTGCGTTTGTGAAGGCGCAGCTTGATACGCTTTTTGAAGATGTCCGTATTGATGCTGTGAAAATTGGGATGCTAGCCGATGTTGAAGTCATCAAAGTGGTGGCGGAGACTTTAAAGAAATACCAACCGAAATTTATTGTGTTGGATCCCGTGATGGTGGCTAAAAGTGGTGACCGTTTATTGCCGGAAGATTCTATTGAAGCATTAAAAACGTACCTTTTGCCATTGGCGACCGTGCTGACACCGAATTTGCCCGAGGCGGCTGCGTTGGTCAATCAAAAGGAAATTACCTCTCAAGAAGAAATGCTTGCTTTGGCAAAAGATCTTTTGGGGTTGATGAATGAAAACGCTTGGCTTTTATTAAAGGCAGGTCATTTGTCCAGTAGCGACGTGCCAGACCTTTTAATCCGAGGGGACGAAGCGTTAATTTTTAATAGCACTCGTATTGAAACCAAGAATACGCATGGTACGGGCTGCACGTTATCCTCTGCGCTAGCTACGCTTTTACCGCAATGCGAAACGGTTGCTGAAGCTACGCGCAAAGCCAAGGATTACATTACAGCAGCGATTGCGAAGTCCGATGAACTTCAGGTGGGACATGGCCATGGGCCGGTTCATCATTTTGAAGCGTTGTGGGACAAAGAAGGTTGATATTTAAAAAAGTGAAGAATTTTTAAACTTTTTTGGCTCTTCACACTTTAGCGTGAAAACAACACAAAATTAGACTCACCTTGA
>CAJLGW010000096.1 GCA_905206345.1 uncultured Sutterella sp.
TAGAGGCGATATCGATAGGCTTTTAAGGTCATTGATTGATTCTATCAAATTACAATATCCTAAAACAATACTTCTTAGCCAAATCTTCTAAAATGTTATATCTAACAAATCCTTCGGATTCGCGCCTTTTATCCATCGATTGAAATCGATGGTTTTACGGCTGTTTCTATAAAACCAAGTATTTCCATACTTCCTCCGATTTCACTCGGAGGTGTCTTAGAGTAGCTTTACCGTTTGATTTAAAATGATCGTCAAACTGAGAGCTACTTTTTGCATCGTCTCTTGAATTTCACTAAAGTCTAGCGCATTGGCACCGGCTAAACCCGCTCCCCAATTCACGCTCGCAGTCAATAACGCATAATCCATGTCGAGCTCTCGGGCTAAAGCGGCTTCCGGCATCGCCGTCATCCCAACCATGTCTGCACCGTCCATCACCATGCGACGCACCTCTGCGGCCGTCTCTAACCGAGGGCCTTGTGAGCAAGCGTAACACCCTTTGGGTTCAACATAAATCTTCAAATCCTTGGCTGCCTCTAAAAGGGCCTGACGCAAAGATTCTGAGAAAGGCTTCGTGAAGTCAATGTGCTGATTATCAAACCCTTCACATCCCCAATAAGTTGACTCACGACCCCAGGTGTAATCAATGATTTGATCCGGGACACAATAGTGACCAGGAGCGTTTTCAGCCGACATTCCGCCAACCGTGCCCGTTGCCAAAATTTTCGTCACACCCAAATGTTTTAATGCGAGCATTTGCGCACGAGACGGAATCATATGAGGCGCATAGCGATGATCTTTCCCGTGACGGTGCAAAACCACAATATCTTTGCCCGACAAGAGACCGACCGTTACCTCAACATCGCCAAAACGCGTTTGAACGACTTTGTCTTTTGCGTTTCCAATACTCAGTGCCTGCATACCACTGCCCACTACCAAAGCGATCATGACAGCGCGTCCCCTTTCAAAAGTTTGAGCATTTGTTCTTCATCAATGACGGCCACCCCCAAAGATTGGGCCTTTTCCAATTTGCTACCAGCCTCTGCACCTGCTACGACATAACTCGTCTTTTTGCTCACAGAACCCGCTACTTTTGCGCCTTGAGCTAAAAGAAGTGCTTTGGCTTCCTCGCGTCCCATGGTTGGAAGCGTGCCTGTTAACACGAAGGTTTTCCCAGAAACCAAGTCATTGGTCACTTGTTCGGCGGGCGTCTCCCAATGAATGCCCACATTCATTAATTGGGCGATCACATCACGGTTATGTTCTTCTTCAAAGAAGTGAATAATAGAAGCCGCAATCACCTCTCCGACATCGGCCACTTGAAGTAATTCTTCTGTGCCTGCAGCCATCAAAGCATCCAGTGTTCTAAAGTGCGCCGCCAAGTCTCGTGCCGTACTTTCCCCCACATGACGGATACCTAAGGCATAGATGAAACGAGCAAAAGTCGTCTCTTTACTTTTCTCAATGGCGGCCATCAATTTTTGAGCACTCTTTTCACCAAAACGCTCTAAGGTCATTAATTTGTTATCACTTAAAGCGTAGATATCGGCAGGCGTAGCAATAAGTTCGGCTTCGAGCAATTGGTCGATAACCTTATCTCCCATCCCGTCAATATTTAAAGCTAAACGAGAGGCAAAGTGAACAAGCGACTCTTTGCGCTGAGCCGGACAGAAAAGCCCGCCCGTGCAACGCGTATCTTTTTCTTCTTCGTCTCTGAACGTTTCACTGCCACAAATCGGGCAAACGGAGGGCATCGTAAAGGCCGTTTCATTGCCGTCTCGCAATTCCTTTTTAACGGAGACAACCTCAGGAATCACATCACCGGCGCGTCGCACAATCACATGATCCCCAATCATTAAACCCAATTCTGCGATGATATCTTCGTTATGAAGCGTAGCATTGGAAATCGTCACGCCACCGACAAAGACGGGCTTTAAGCGAGCGACCGGCGTCAACTTCCCCGTTCGTCCCACTTGAACGTCAATACCGATAACCTGCGTCATTGCCTCTTCGGGCGGGTACTTGTGAGCGCAAGCCCAACGCGGCTCACGCGAGATAAATCCCAATTCTTCCTGTAAGCGAAGGTCATTGACCTTATAGACAACGCCATCAATATCAAAGGGAAGTGTGGCTCGAATTTCACGAACGTGATCGTGGAAAGCCGCCAATGCCTTCCATCCGTTAACCACTTCTCGCTCTTTGGCCACCGGGAAACCCAAGCGACTAAGCTCATCCAAAATGCCGGAGTGGGTCGCGGCTAACGAGTGAGACACTTCCCCCACGCCATAGGCGTAGAATCGCAAACGACGCTTGGCCGTCACTTTAGGATCCAACTGACGCAAACAACCTGCTGCGGCATTTCGAGGATTGACGAAGGTCTTTTGACCTTCCAAGCGTTGTTGATCATTGAGTTTTTCAAAGTCACTCTTATGCATGATCACTTCGCCACGCACTTCTAAGATGCGAGGAGCGTCTTCGGGCAGTCGCAACGGAATCGTACGAATAGTCTTCACGTTCGCCGTCACATCTTCGCCGACCGTGCCGTCGCCCCGCGTGGCACCACTCACCAAAACACCATTTTCGTATCGCAAATTAATCGCTAGACCATCAAACTTGAGTTCTGCATCGTACTCAACGTCGGCTTCCGTTCCCAAAGCCTTGCGCACACGTTCATCAAAAGCTTCAGCTCCCGTTGCTTCAAAGTCGGTTTCGGTGTGAATAGAGAGCATTGGGATCGCATGAGTGACTTTAGCCATATCACTTCTGACTGCACCGCCCACACGTTGTGTGGGTGAGGTCTCTGACATAAGTTCAGGGTACGTTGTTTCCAATTCAACCAACTCTTGAAACACTCGGTCGTATTCGCTATCGGGAACCGAAGGTGTATCCAAGACGTAGTATTCGTAATTCCAACGTTCAAGCTTTTCTCGAAGCTCTTTTACATACGCTTCAACGTTTTCTTTTTCATTAGGCTTTTGCATCGAGACAGGCTCATCAAAAAGAGAGGGCTGTTGATCGAAAAGGTCAGTTTGATTCATATTAATCTTTCACACAAAATGAGCGCCCGAGGCGCTCACTTGTTTTAGTTATCACGAGAGAAGAGCGTCCTTGCTCGGGCACTACCCGGTTGAATTTCTGCTCGAATCATCTGTTGATAATACTTCGACAATTGGTTGTGAATCGCTTGGGCAGCCTCAGAATTAATCGGTTGACCGTTCGTGTCTTGCATTTCAAGTGTCAAGCGACAGCACAAGTCATTAGCGACGCTAAAGAGTCGGTGTAAGGGCTTCGAATTGGGAATGGCCAAAGGCGCATCCAATACCAAAGCCAATTGATGACGATCGTAATCGGCTACGCGCAAGAAAATCGTCGCTTCGCCGATCTGACGAGCGTTACCCAAAAAATAGCGCGTAGGGTTGAGTTGTGTGAAACCGGCCATCAAAGCTGCTTCAGACAATTCCTGCGTCGGAATGACGTTACGAGAGGCTAAGATGATCGACAATTGAACATCCAAATTCGTAATGGCATTGTACAAACGCTTGGCACGGTTAACGATTTCTTGAGCGGGTTCAGAGTCACTGTCAGCATCCAAGGCAATACCGGCTTGTTGAATGGCAACGCAGAAGCGGCTCGCATCCATTTCGTTGATGCAAAACTTGCGAGTGGCCAACAAAAGAACAACGGCCATTTCATTGTAAGTGCCTTCAGGACGCGGTTTGTACCAACGTTTCGTGTCCGTGCTGCGTACGTAGATTTCAATGGGCAAATTAAGCTTCTTCAAGTTCGCTGCCATATCCATCATGGCTTGACCCGGCAAGGGATTTAAGAGATGAATCATCCCTATCGATTGCGTCAAATCGTCAAATTCGTAGTTAACCATCCCTTCTTTCGGGAATTCTGCCTTTTGTGGAAGAACCACTTCTTCGGGTTCATTTGCGGGCTTCTTTTCTTTTTTAACGGGTTCAGCCAAATCAAAAGCCGCTTGTTTGGAAGCTTCAGGCTTATTGAAATCGATGGTTTGAGATTCAGTCGTCTTCGCTTCTTCAACCGTGGGTTGAGTTGCAATAAAGTCGTTAAAACTCGGAATCTTTTCGTCAGCGACAGGCTTTACAACTTCTGCCGGCTTTTCAGTCTTCTTTTCTTCAACTTCACTCACGGCTACAACAACAAAACCGCTTGGCTCTTGAGTGGAAACTTTCTTAACGGGTTGAGTCTCGTTTTCAGTGACCGATTGCGTAGGAACGTTCGTCGTTTCAACCGCCATGACGGTTTCGGGCTTGGCATCATCGGAATGAATAAGGCTGACTTGAGGAGCTGAGGTACTCTTAGAGGGAATCACCGAACGCAATTTGCCATAAATATCTTTCGATTCTTGAGAGAGCGAAACATTTTGTCCTTCGGAGCGTTTCTTCTCCATGCGAGACCAAATGAATAAACCGACGAAAATCAATGCGGCAACAATGAGCAAAAACAAGACCATATCATTCATGGTGGGGATTCCGAATTAGCTGACGATTCAAGAAAATATTCTTCATCAAAGGACGATTCAATAGCCTCTGACACACAAGCTATAAGATTACACCAAAGCCCCTTATTTCGGGGCTTTTTATTAAAGTTTTTCTTGACATCCACCCCTCACTGATCTATGGATCACTCCCGTTTGTCAAGGGTTAAATTTTAAAATTCAAACGGGTTA
>CAJLGW010000097.1 GCA_905206345.1 uncultured Sutterella sp.
AAACTTTTAGTGGATAAAAACACTTGCGGTTAGATTGGCTTCTGACCATTCAAGGAGAGTCTAATTTTGTGTTGTTTTCACGCTAAAGTGTGAAGAGCCCTAAACCTTATTTGTTAATTCTTAAGCATTTGCTCCAGAACGTGAATTTTATAATTCAAATCCTTGTCTTTACTTCGCAAATCTGCAATCTTTTTAACGGCATGAATGACCGTTGTGTGGTTTCGTTTACCAAAACGATCACCAATTTCTTGCAAACTGCTATTGGTTAACTCTTTACAGAGGTACATCGTAATTTGTCGAGGTAGGGCAACCGACTTTAAACGAGATTGCGAATAAAGATCGGCCAGTGAAACCTTAAAGTATTCAGCAGCTACCCCTTGAATTCGCTCAATAGTCAATTGCGCGGTGGAAGCAACCAAAATACTTTGCAGAGCTTCGCGTGCCATTTCAATCGTTAAGTGTTGCTTGTTACTGAATCGAGTAAACGCAATCACAGTATTGAGAGCCCCCTCTAATTCGCGAACATTACTCTTGAGGTTTTTAGCAATGAAGTAGGCAACATCTTCGGGTAAATCGAAATCCTGAACGATTGACTTCTTTTGCAAAATAGCCACTCGAGTTTCAAGTTCCGGCGGTTCAACTTCAACCGATAAGCCGGATGTAAAGCGAGAAATTAATCGCTCATCCATATCTTTCAAACTGCGAGCATACGTATCACTAGTGAAAATAATTTGCTTGCCGTTAGGCACTAACTTTTCAAAGATATCGAAAAGCTTATTCTGTGTTTGCCGCTTGTCACCACACAAATATTGAATATCGTCAATAAATAGGGCATCAATATTTTGGTATTTATTATCAAAACCAGCGTAATTATTCGTTCGAACGGCCTCGGTGAAGTCATTCATAAACGTTTGAGCGCTTGTGCACAAAATACGTGCATTGGGGTCTCGTTCAACCATACGATTACCAACAGCATGCATCAAGTGAGTTTTCCCCAAGCCAACACCACCATAAATAAATAGGGGGTTGTAGTTTTTACCTGGATTTTCACCGACATTTTGCGCAGCGACAAAAGCCAATTGATTAGAGGTACCAGAGACAAAACTATCAAACGTCAATTGCTTACGTAAGCCAAGTGCATTTTTACCGACTTCCACCTCTTCGGCTTGTTGTGTTTCTGGGACTAATCCGAGTTGAGGTAAAGAGGATATCTTGTCTTCTTGCGTTTGGTATTGAACGTTAACAGTCTTTTCTGCGATGCCAGAAGCTACAGTTGTGATAATGACACCAAAATTGCGCTCCGTAGCTTCGATGGCTTGTAAGGTCTTTTGACCCAATATTAATGTAGAGGTATTCGCATCCCAATCGACAAAGACGAGTGGGGTGATCCATCGTTCGAAATCCTTTGAATTTACGATGGTTTTCAACTTTTCAATGCATTGGTCCCAAAAATTCATGACAACAGAGAAGAAAGGGGTTAGACAAAAAACTCCCACAAACGACGGGGAGTTGAGGTAAATAACTCGAGTATTTTAGCTGTAAAAAGACAGACATGTTTTTATGAATTGATTAAATTTTGGGCAAATAAATTATCAGTCGCAAAATCCCAACAAAGTTATGAACAAAACCACAAGATATTGCATAAAAAATATTTTCTTCTATTAGTTGTGTTTTTGTAAAAGTTATAAAAATGAGATTTATCAAAACTGAAAATAGAAAAAACTTGACAAAACATAGGGTTTTGATGTGTAATACCATGTTTTTCACGGAAAGACGTGAGGCTTTTTGTTCTCAAAAACTTCATACTATCTGTGTTATCCTGTCCATTTAGGGCAATTGAACTATTTTCAAAAGTATTTGATTTTCAAATACTTATTATTCTAATTTAAGGATTAGTCATGGCTACCAAACGTACCTACCAACCGTCTAAGGTCAAGCGTGCTCGTACGCATGGCTTCTTGGTTCGCAGCCGCACCAAGGGCGGTCGTCGCGTCCTTGCCGCTCGTCGCGCCAAGGGTCGTCACGTGCTTGCCCTCTAATCTTAGAGGGAATCACGGCGGATCAGAGCCGTGACTACAACGGTCTTGAAACCCAATGGACTGCCTCGAACCATCCGTTTGATTAAATCAGCGGATTTCGGGGCGGTTTTGTCTTGTTCGAGGGATCAATCGATCAGAGCTTACTCTGACTTCTTTTCGATCTCTGCGAAGAAAACTCCGAATATCAATACCGTTCGTTTTGGCTTTACCGTCGGAAAACATAATGCTCACCTTTCGGTTGAGCGTGCATTAGTAAAGCGGTTGTTGCGAGAAGCTTCTCGTACAAATCGCCTACTAATGATTGAGGCACTTCAAGAGAAAAATTATGGATTAGACATAAATTTTCGTTTGAAGTGTCGTTTGCCTGTTTGTGGTTCCAATGGATCAACAAAACAGGCACGTAAAGTTTTGCTCAGAAACGATATTGAAAAGCTTATGAAACATTTCATAAGCAAGCTCTCAAGATAGGAGGGGTCATGGGCTTTTTCTCAAAAGCTATGATTTTCCTTATTCGAGGATATCAATATGTTTTATCGCCTTATATGGGTAGAGAGTGTCGGTTTTATCCTACGTGCTCTTCTTATTCCATTGAGGCGATTGAGCGATTCGGATTTATTCGAGGCTCTTGGCTTATGGTTGCTCGTATTGTTCGGTGCAATCCGTGGGGAGGAGCGGGGGTCGATCCAGTCCCAGAGGTTTTTTCCTGGTTTCCTTGGAAAAAATAATCGAATGCTTCCATTTTTTTAATTTCAACGATAGAAAAGAGAGCCCCAGATGGGACGCGAATTACAACGTGCTTTTTTATGGGTTATTTTCTTGCTTGGTTTGTTCATGCTCTATGACGCATGGCAAGTCCGCAATGGTAATCCATCCTATTTTGCTCAACCCGAACAACAGCAAGAGAAAATCGTTGCTGATGCACAGCAAACCCAAGGTGCCAACACTACTGTAGCTGGTGAACAACCTGTTGCCTCCAAGGTCAATACGACGATCAATAATCCTGTTGTCGTTACGACGGATTTATTTAAGTTGACGTTGGATGCAAATGGCGCTTCCGTCGCTCGTGCAGAGCTTTTAAATGAACGCGAAACGCCTGATTGGAAAAAGCGTGGTATTCCCAGTTTGATTTTCGGTAGCGAACCCGAAGGTTATGAACCCGGTAATGTTGTTTTATTCGACACGAATGATAAACATGTCTACAAAGCTGAAACCGGTCTTCTTGGTGGTACGTTCCCGACGCACCGAACCGAATTCAAGTTGGCTAGCAACGACTTGACGATGAAGGATGATCAAGACGTTTTGTCTGTAAAGTTTGTCGCTCAAGCCGGTGGTGTTGAGTTGGTGAAGACCTATGTTTTGAAGCGTGGTCACTACGGTATCCAAGTTAAACACGAAGTGATTAATAAGGGCAATGTTGCCATTAATCCTTCTGTTTATATGCAATTGGTTCGTGATGATAATCCCGCTAAGTCCGATAGTGCTTTCTACAACACGTTCACGGGACCTGTGGCCTACACGGATGAAGAAAAGTATCAAAAGATCTCTTTTGCTTCTATCTCTGATGGCGACAAGGAATTGCCGGAGACCTCTAATGAAGGTTGGATCGCTATGGTTCAACACTACTTCTTGACGGCTTGGGTTCCGACTGCTGAAGGTCAAAAGCGTGATTTGTATACTCGTCAATTGGACAAACACTTGTTCTCCATTGGTTCTATCGTTGCAATGGGTGAAGTGGCTCCGGGCACGAGTAAGTCAATCGAAAGCCAACTCTACGTTGGTCCTCAAGACCAACGTCGTTTAGAGTACATTGCTCCGAATCTTGACTTGGTTGTTGATTATGGTTGGTTGACCTTCTTGGCTAAGCCGATTTATACGCTTCTTGCTTTCTTGTACGGCCTGGTTGGTAACTGGGGTTGGGCAATTGTTTTGTTGACCTGCTTGGTAAAGGCTATCTTGTACCCGATCTCTGCATCTGGTTATAAGTCTATGGCTCGTATGCGTGAAGTTGCTCCTCGTATGAAGGCTCTTCAAGAGAAATATGGAGATGACAAGCAAGCTTTGAACCAAGCTATGGTGGAATTCTACCGTCGCGAAAAGATCAATCCTGCCGGTGGTTGCTTCCCGATTATGTTGCAAATCCCTGTTTTCTTGGCTTTGTACTGGGTGTTGTTAGCTACGGTGGAATTGCGTGGTTCTGAATGGTTGTTCTGGGTAACCGACTTGGCTAGCCCTGACTCCTACTTGATTCTTCCGTTGTTGATGGTTGTGACGATGATTCTTCAAATGCGTCTTAGCCCGCAACCGACCGATCCGGTTCAAGCAAAGGTGATGATGGTTATGCCGTTAGTGTTCGGTGTGATGTTCTTCTTCTTTGCCTCTGGTTTGGTTTTGTACTGGTTAACGAATAACGTTTTGTCAATCTGGCAACAATGGTACGTTAACAAGCAAATCGACAAAGAAAAGCAAAAACGCGCTATTTCTTAAATGATCAAAGCAAGAGGCTAATTAGTCTCTTGCTTGATAAGATGAAAAGATGGGGGTGTTACAAAATTCCATACTTAGGAATTTTGAACACTCCTTTTTTTCGTTG
>CAJLGW010000098.1 GCA_905206345.1 uncultured Sutterella sp.
AATAATTTTTTATTCAGTGCTACATCAATTGCACTTCGTTTTTGAATCCGGGAAACTAAAAGTTTTACCTCAATGCTTAAATATGTCTCCATTGTTAAAACGGCTCTTTAACAAGTAACTGATTCAATGTGAATATTTTGTTCTATATCAATGTCTTAACACTATTTTTTCATCTAACAATTAATAATAGTTATAGACAATATTAAGTTTTTCTAATATCACTGTAATTCAACTAAGGCCCTTGCCAAAATAACCTTATGTCTAATTGGATTTACTTAAGACCATCATCTCAACCAGGTTCTCTCTTCTGATTTTGAGGCGTCTTCTCATTCCGATAAGGCATATTCCAGCAGGGCCTTGTGAAATTGTAACTCATAAGGCTTGACCTGGTCCTGGCGGTCACTGATCTTAGTGATTTGTTAAGTTAACTGGGAGATAGCTAGACATATTGGGCACTCCAGTATGACTAACTATATAACTTTATGATTACCTTAATTGAATTTGTTATCCTATTCGCTGCCATTTTGCTTGGTGTGCGTTTCGGTGGGGTTGCCTTAGGTTTCTGGGGTGGCTTGGGTCTTGTCATTTTGGCCGTAGGTTTCGGGGTTTTCCCAACTGCGCCTCCGATTGACGTGATGTTAATCATCTTTGCAGTCTGTATGTGTGCAGCCTGTATGGAAAGTGTGGGTGGTCTTGACATTCTTGTTCGTGTCGCTGCTCGCATTATTCGTAAAAATCCTAAGTACGTTGCTGTTGTCGCTCCGATCGTTAGTTTCTTCCTAACATTCTTCGCCGGTACGGGTAATGCTGTATATGCCATCCTTCCGGTTATTTACGAAGTTTCTTATAACGCCGGTGTTCGCCCAGAACGCGCCATGGCTGGTGCAGCTGTTTCAGGCCAAATTGGTATTACGGCTTGTCCGATTTCTGCCGCTACTGCAGCTATGATCGGTTTGTTTGCTCAAAATGGTCACCCTGAATTAGGTTTAGGCGACATTTTGATGATTACATTCCCGTCTTGCTTGATCGGTGTTGTGATCGCCTCCATCATTTGTATGTTCCGCGGTAAGGAACTCAAAGATGACCAAGCTTACTTAGCTCGTGTTGCCGCTGGTGAAGTTACTCCGCCGACACCGCTTGAAGAAAAAGCATTGCCCAAAGAAGCTTATATCTCTGTGTTTGTCTTCTTCGGTGCTATTCTCGTCATTGTGATGGCTGGTTTCTTCCCCGAATTGCGTGTATTGCCTGGTCAAACGAAAGCTGTCGGGATGTCCTTAGTTATTGAAGCAATTATGTTGGCTGCTGGCGCAATTATGTGTGCACTCTGCAAGCCCGATGTTGCCAAGGTTGCTAAGAGTCCAATCCTTAACGCTGGCGTTGTAGCTTTAGCTGCCGTCTTCGGTATTGCATGGATGTCCGACTCCTTCATTGCTGCTAACCGTGAATTCTTCATGGAATTTGCCGGTCAATTAGCTCAAACGATGCCGCTCTTGTTCGCATTCGTATTGGCTGGTATGTCTGCTTTGTTGGCTAGCCAAGGTGCAACGACCCGTGCTGTGATGCCGTTAGGTTTCGCTCTCGGTATTCCTCCGATGCTCTTGATTGCCATGTTCCCGGCTGTTAACTGCTTGTATGTTCTCCCGACCTCTGGTCCTGCCTTGGCAGCTGTTGCCATGGACCGCTCTGGCACGACGACAATTGGTAAATTTGTGTTTAACCACTCAATGCAAATTCCAGGTCTCTTAATGGTTGTTATCTCTGTTACCACTGCTTACTTGATGGTTACGATGATTGGCTACTAAGATCAATTAGTCTTATCTAAACAACCTTATGGTCAGTCAAGACACACGTTTTGACTGACCATTTTCACATAAGAGAAAAAGAATGAGTTTTTTACACCATATCGCCGAGAATGCCTTCTTTAATGTAGACAGCCGTTCTTACTGGCAAGCCAGACATTACGGTCTTGATTGTCAGTTGTTTCATTGTCTATCGAAAACTTCAGATGAAATCCATGGGCAAATCTTGCTACCAAAGACGAAAAGCATCAAAGGGACAGTTTTTTACTGTCATTCTGCTCAATTTAATTTAGAGTTCAATTTGCCTCAAGTTGCTTTTCTATGCCAAGAAGGCTACCAAGTTGTTATGTTTGACTATGCCGGTTGTGGTCATAGCTCTGGGAAAACTCAACTTGATGGACTATATACCGACACGAAAGCTGTTTATGATTGGTGGAAGCATAGTGACTTCTTTACTCAAAAGGTTGCATTGTTTGCTCAAGGTGTTGGTTGTGACGCCGCCTTACAACTATACGAAGATGTGCCCGAATCCATTAAAACTTTAATACTCGAGTCACCTTATTGCACAAGAAAAGGTTGGATTATTGATCGCTGGGGACCCGTTTTGGGGCATATCGCAGCCTCGCAGCTCACCACCATTACACACGAACCGGCAGATATTCTCCCAAACGTCAAAGTTCCGGTATTACTCATTTATCCCGAACACGACCAACATACGCATAAATCTGAGAAAAAGGCACTACTTAAACTGATTCCACCTACAACGAAGGTTTGGGATATTCCTGGGAAAAAGTTTTTAGGAATATTTGGTGATAAACCAAATGAATGGCACGGTCGATTAATTAAATTCTTAAACGATAGTATTCGTTAATCTACATTCTTGAAATATCGAGACGAAGGTTAGTTGTATCTTCGTCTCATTTTCAGCCAGTCAAGCTTAAAACCCTCAATAACTCTAACCCATGCAACCGACATAAATAAACTCCCAAATTCAACGAAGAATCTGGGAGCTCTAATGGGTCAAACTTTAAACAGTTCTCTTAATTTATTTCTTTAATTGGTGTTTAAGTTGACCTTTCTTTTCACGTTCTTTGGTAATAAAGCCCATGAATGCCAACATGGTCATTGCGCCCAAGCGAGGCGTAATACCACTCGGGTCATATTGCGGAGCGACTTCAACCAAGTCAAAAGCCACAACGTTGCCCATCTTGGCAATGCCTTCCAAAACATCCGTGACAAAGACGTAATTCAAGCCACCAGGAGAAGGAGAACCAACACCAGGAGCCGTGCTCATATCGTAACCATCAATATCGATAGTAACGAAGTAGTTCTTTGCTTTCGGAATTTGTTTGAGTACTTCTTGAGCACCCATTTCCAAAGCTTTGCGAGCAGGAATAACTACAGAACCGTAGTCGTAAGCAGCTTGGAAGTCTTCGCGGGTGTTACTACCCAAACCGCGCATACCGATTTGACACATCTTGGAGAAATGCGGCATTTCAGAAATCATGCGCATCGGACTGCCATTGGTGTAGGTACGCATACCAAAGTCCAAGTGGGCATCAAATTGGATAACACAGAGGTCGTCATACATATCCAATGCTTTAGCCGTCGGAATCGTGACTGAGTGGTCACCGCCCATCATCACGGGGATGGCCCCCTTAGAAATGATTTTACGAACAGCTTCTTCGACGTTAGCGAATGACTCCATGAAATACATCGGATCCATGTCCACGTCACCGGCATCCACAACCTTTACCGGAGCTTCTAGGTATTGTTCCAAACGTTCAGGATCCCAGAACCCTGCACCACCTCGGCCATAATGGCATGACACTTCACGAATACGGCGAGGACCGAATTTACAGCCGCTCAAATAGGGAGCACCCATATCGTAAGGAATACCCATCACGCAAACGTCGACATCATCAAGATCATCGAGGTTCGTGCAAATCGGATATTTTGCAAAACTGGCAATCCCCGTAATCGGAAGATTGTGAATCTTTTTCGGCATAATCCTTTCTCTCCACAATAACATCAGAGTTTGAAAACAAAGCTCTTTGTTTTCTTTCGCAAGGGATATTAAATAAGTAATTAGAAGGAGAGAAAGACCCTTTGGTTTTGCTAATTCAAGTCATTAAAAGAACTAATACTTTGTTCAATACCCACATAAACCCGATCGCTATCAGTGAAAAAATGATATGAGTTCCCAATGGGCTAAATCCAAAATCACACGACTACTTTAGCCGGGTCATCACGGATTTGTGTGAAAACAACACCTAAAAACCCCATTTTTTAAG
>CAJLGW010000099.1 GCA_905206345.1 uncultured Sutterella sp.
GTTACCACTTTTTGCTTGGGTTTTACAACTTTCACGCTAAAGTGTGATGAACCAGGGAAAAAGCCAAATGACGTAGTTATAGTGATTAGGTTAAAATTAAAAGATTGTGATTTTTTAAACCGACAGTTAACACCATGACTAACGAACTTATGAATCCCGGCGAAGTAGCGCTTAAAGCGTCTGAAACTTGCGGTCTTTATGTCTGCAATCGTGAAGAAGACGATTTGTTTGCTCCGAGCTATACCATTGAAATCAATGATGCTCACGGCGTTGCCTTTTTGCGCCGCCTCTTAACGATTGATGTGCGCAATGTCCGTCGCGGTCAAGTTCGACAAAGCTTTATCTTAAATGCCTTAGGCTTTATCACTGATTTTGTGAAGGTGGTGCATTTACCCGATTCCGATGAACACTTCCGAGTGATCTTCCAATCCATTGACACGTTGGCATGGATGCACCAAGTAGCCAAGGCCTTTGATGTGGAGTTTGTTGATCCGGAAGCTCAAACGGCCATTTGTTATGGCAAGAAACTTCCTGCGATTGAGGGCTTGTCAACGGATCATTGCGTTGAAGTCGCAGCCGGTGTTTGGGCTTTCCAAACGGAATTTAATATCGTTTTCCAAGGTAAGGCTGAAGCGTTAGATGCTTATCTTGCAACGCTTTCGGCTGAGCAATTGGATTGGGTGTCTGCTTACACGTTGAGTACCTTGGTCAAAGAACCCCACGCCATGGACTGGATGGGGGCCGATGTGACGGTTGATGCTTTAAATGGTGCAAAATTTGTTGACTTTAACGACCAAGCCCGTATCTTTATCGGTCGCGCATTGACCGAAGCTCGCGTGCGCGCCATGGGTGAAAAGAAGACGGTGGTGATTAAGTCTCACATGGATCATGCAAGCGAATGGTTTGATGAGCCCGATACCGTCGTGATCGGCAATGAAGAAGGTGAAATGATCGCAAAGACCGTGCGTTTTGGTTTGTTGGGAGACGCATTGGTCACTTGTGTGACGGTGCCTGCCACGTGCGATGTGAAGTCCCTTTTGTGGATTGTGGGTATTAACGAAGAACCCTTGGCTTACACGATTGAAGAAGTGGCCTAAAGGATAGTTATTATGACTTTGAGCGTTTTTGACATTTTCCGTGTGGGCATTGGCCCGTCCTCATCCCATACGGTTGGCCCGATGCGTGCTGCCAAGTGTTTTTCTGACGAGTTAATCGAAAAGGGTTTGGATCAAAAGACCGCCCGCGTTTGGGTTGACTTGATGGGTAGCCTCGGTGCAACGGGCGTGGGCCACGCCACTGATACGGCTTTCCAATTGGGCTTGATGGGCAATTTGCCGGCAACGGTTGATTTGGATACGGCGCCAGGCGTTCTAGATTCCATCAAAAAAGACCACCGCATGACGTTTGCTTCCGGTAAGACCATTGAATTTGATCCGGAACGAGACATCATTTTTAGTCCTGAAAAGATCGCCCTGTACCACACCAATGCTATGCATGTGATTGCTCAAGACGAGCACGGTATTGTGCTCCTGTCTCGCCGTTACTATTCCACGGGTGGTGGTTTTATTGTTGAGAGCGATCCGAATAACTTCGAAAAAGTCATTGAGCAAAAAGCCGATGATGCTACTGAAGTAAAGGTGCCGTACCCGGTTCAACACGCTTGCGACTTGCTTCAATGGTGCAAGGAAACGGGCATGAGCATCCCAGAAATCGTTCGTGAAAATGAGCGAGCTTTCCGTACAGATGAAGAAATCAACGAGCAGTTGGATCTTTTGTGGGAAACGATGAAGGATTGCGTGCAACGTGGCCTTAAGACCGAAGGCATCATGCCCGGACCCTTGAAGGTTCGTCGTCGTGCCAAACAAATGTATGAGCGTCTTGACTATGAACATCGTACCTTGAATGACCCGTTGGGTGTCTTAGACTGGGTCAATGCTTTTGCTTTTGCGGCCAATGAAGAAAATGCTTGCGGTGGTCGTATTGTGACGGCGCCCACCAATGGTGCAGCCGGCGTCATTCCTGCCGTGCTTCATTACTACAAGTACTTTATTGAAGGCGCCACGATTGACGGTGTTCGAGACTTCCTCTTAACTGCCGGTCAAATCGGTATTCTCTATAAGCTTAATGCTTCGATTTCCGGTGCTGAAGTGGGTTGCCAAGGTGAAGTGGGTGTAGCCTGTTCCATGGCTTCCGGCGGTTTGGCTCAAGTCTTGGGTGCAACGCCTGAACAAGTGGAAAACGCAGCCGAAATCGGGATGGAACATCACTTGGGGATGACGTGTGACCCTGTCGCAGGTCAAGTGCAAATTCCTTGCATCGAACGCAACGCCGTGGCAGCCGTGAAGGCCATTAACTCTGCACGTTTAGCGTTGTTGGGTGACGGTCAACACTATGTGTCACTCGATAAAGTGATCGTCACGATGTTAAAGACCGGGTTAGACCTTCAAATGAAGTACAAGGAAACGAGTCGCGGCGGTTTGGCTGTCAGTATCGTTGAGTGCTAAAAGGTAAGGTTTAACGACCAACAAAAAAGCCACCCAATTTCGAGGTGGCTTTTTTGTGGTCTTTCGATTCGTTATTTTTGAAGATATCGACGAATGCTGAAACTGAAGGGATGCGCATCGGTAGCGGGGAAGGTTTGCTCTTCATCGAGTAACCAATGCTCATCATCTAAAGGTTTAAAGTAAGCGTCTGCATCATAGTCGGCATTGATGACCGTGACGTGCGCCACCTTCACTAGCGGTAAGGTTTGCTCGTAAATTTGTGCGCCGCCCATAATGAAGGCAACGGGTTCATCTTTGACAGCTTCAAGTGCAGCTTCAATCGTAGGAACCACGCAAGCGCCTTCAGCAACGTAGTCAGCTTGACGGGTAATCACAACATTTTTGCGACCGGGTAAAGGACGACCTAAGCTTTCCCACGTTTTGCGACCCATAATGACGGGTTTGCCAAGCGTTGTGCGTTTAAAGTGTTTAAGGTCTTCAGGTAAATACCACGGCAACTTTCCGTCTATACCGATAGCACCGTTTCGAGCGTGAGCAACAATTAAATGAAGTTCTGTCATAATGCTCTCTCCTTAAACTGCAACCGCTGCCTTGATATGCGGATGGGGATCGTAACCCACGATTTCGAAGTCTTCGAACTTGTAGTCAAAGATGGATTCTGGACGACGCTTAATGACAAGTTTCGGGTATTGACGCGGTTGACGAGCCAATTGCGTTTGCACTTGTTCCATATGGTTGGAATAGATGTGGCAGTCACCGCCCGTCCAAACGAAGTCGCCCACTTCCAAGTCGCATTGTTGAGCCAACATATGCGTAAGCAACGAGTAACTTGCGATATTAAAGGGGACGCCTAAGAAGATATCGCAGGAGCGTTGATAGAGTTGAACTGAAAGCTTGCCATCAGCAACATAAGTTTGGAACATCATGTGGCAAGGCGGCAAAGCCATGTGAGGGAGCTCGGCAACGTTCCAAGCAGAAACGATCATGCGACGAGAGTCGGGGTTAGTCTTGATGGTGTGCACCAATTCAGAGATTTGGTCGATGACTTGACCGTCAGCACCTTTCCAGTTGCGCCATTGAACACCGTAAACCGGACCCAAGTCACCGTTTTCGTCTGCCCATTCATCCCAAATGGAAACGCCATTATCTTTAAGATACTTAATATTGCTGTCGCCCTTGAGGAACCAGAGCAATTCATGAATGATGGAGCGAAGGTGCAACTTCTTCGTCGTAACGAGGGGGAAACCTTCTTGTAAGTTAAAGCGCATTTGATAACCGAAGACCGAGCGTGTGCCGGTACCGGTACGGTCAGACTTCTCAACGCCATGGAAATAAACATGACGCAAAAAGTCTTCATATTGATGGTAAAGCATAGGAATCCCCAAAATATAAAAATTCAATGCCTAACATTGTACTCAATTGGTCATTAAGCTTGCGGAAAATTACATGACCGAAGGTATTGATCTAGCAGTATTGAGAGGCATGGGATGAATGCTCATGAGAAATAAAAAAATATTCTCTTTTAAATTCAATGATGAAGAGAGTAATTTCTGGAAAATTCGAAAAAAGGATTTGACAGATCAAAATA
>CAJLGW010000100.1 GCA_905206345.1 uncultured Sutterella sp.
CTCTGGACCGACGGATTAAGAGTCCGCTGCTCTACCAACTGAGCTACGCTCCCAAACCTTCAAGCTAATTGTGATTGGTGGGTCGTGAGAGACTCGAACTCTCGACCAACGGATTAAAAGTCCGCTGCTCTACCGACTGAGCTAACGACCCGTCGCTATGCGCTGCCGGGGGAAAGCCCGTTGCCTCACATCCAACCAACGAGTTCGAAATTATGCCGTCCTTTTTTTTATTTGTCAAATACCTTCTCAAAATATTTTTTAGCTGGTGAGTTTAATAAAGATCAAATAGAGATATATATATTAGGGTAAACGATAACTAAAATGACTGTAAAAAGTCTCGACAAATGATCTTTTATAGTGAATAATTTGGTTATGTATAAAACGCAATGATTGAAAACAAGGGATTTACGCAATATTGATACTTTTTATTTATGTTATTGCTTGAATCTATTGAATTGGTTTTATGATAATTGAAGTTTTTTTTAACTAAGGAATAATCATGGCTGAAAAGCGCACATTACCCCGAGTCGAACGAGTTGAAGGCGAAGAACGCAAAAAGGCATTGTCTGCAGCTCTTGCTCAAATTGAAAAGCAATTCGGCAAAGGCTCCATCATGCGTATGGGCGACAAGAATCTCAACGAAGATATCGATGTTGTTTCCACGGGTTCTTTAGGCTTGGATTTAGCCTTAGGGATTGGCGGTTTGCCGCGTGGTCGTATTGTTGAAATCTACGGTCCGGAATCTTCGGGTAAGACGACGTTGGCCTTGCACGTTGTTGCTGAAATGCAAAAGACGGGTGGCACCTGTGCTTTCGTTGACGCCGAACACGCTTTAGATATTCAATACGCTCAACGCTTGGGTGTGAATTTGGGCGATCTTTTGATCTCTCAACCCGATACCGGTGAACAAGCTTTGGAAATCGTTGACGCTTTGGTGCGTTCAGGTTCTGTTGACATGGTGGTCATTGACTCCGTGGCCGCATTGACGCCGCAAGCTGAAATCGAAGGTGAAATGGGTGAAGCTTTACCGGGTCTTCAAGCCCGCTTGATGAGTCAAGCTTTGCGTAAGTTAACGTCTTCCATTAAGCGCACCAACACGCTCGTGATCTTCATTAACCAAATCCGTATGAAGATCGGTGTGAGCTACGGCAGTCCCGAAACGACGACGGGCGGTAACGCTTTGAAGTTCTATAGCTCCGTTCGCTTGGACATCCGTCGCGTGGGTGCCTTGAAAAAGGGCGACGAAGTGATCGGTTCCGATACCAAGGTGAAGGTTGTGAAAAACAAGGTTGCGCCTCCCTTTAAGACCGCTCAATTCGACATTCTCTACGGTGACGGCATCTCTCACGAAGGTGAAGTCATTGACATGGGTGTTGACCTGAATTTGGTGGGCAAGTCCGGTTCTTGGTACAGCTACCAAGGCGACAAGATCGGTCAAGGTCGCGATAACGCTCGCGAATTCTTGAAGTCCAACCCTGCGGTTTTGGAAGAAATCGAAGGTCGCATCCGTGAACTCAAGGGTGTGAAGGGTAAGGTCGCTTCCGCTGAAGATAAGAGCGACGATGACGTTTTGGTCTAAAGACTCAGAAGAGGTCTTCATTGATGAAGAGGAAGCGGTAAAACCTTCCTCTCGTCAACGAAAGCAACCCTCGCTTAAAGCTCGTGCCGTGCAATACCTTGCGCGGCGCGAGTATTCGCGTTTGGAACTTCGAGGAAAGCTCTTGCGTTACTTGCAACCCGAGCAGGAAGAAGCGGAAGTCGATCGCCTTTTAGATGAATTAGAGGGTTTGAAATACCTCTCTGATGAACGCTACGCTAAAAGTCGAGCTCGAATTCGAAGCAATAAATACGGTAACGCCCGTATTGAATTTGAGTTGCGCCGTCAGGGATTGGAAGAAGATATCGTTAAAGAGGCGATGGAGCCTCTTGAGAGTGAAGCTGAACGCGCTCGCGCCCTTTGGCTTCGTCGCTTTAAGGGAAAAGCTCCCGAAGATTTCAAAGAAAAGACAAAACAGATACGTTATTTAGCCAGTCGTGGTTTTTCGTTTGATGTCATTCAGAAAGTGGTCAACACTGACATTGAGGATTGGGAAGAGTAATTCAGTTTTTGAACATTTGATCATTGATCAAAAACACGTTGAGTCTCAGAGCTTTGCTTATTATTTGGCAATTTTTCAGTTTTATGCCTACTTTTTGTCAAAATATGAACACTTATGCGCAGTTATGATTACTTATGCTCAACAATATGAGCAAAACAAAACCTCAGACGTTGAAATCTGAGGTTTTTGTCGCATACGTTTCTGCAATTTATTGTTGAAGTCGCTTCTGAGCCGATACCAACGTATTGTGCATGAGCATGGCAATCGTCATGGGACCCACGCCCCCCGGAACTGGCGTAATCCAACTGGCAACCTTAGCGACTTCTTCGGTATCAACGTCACCGCAGAGCTTACCGTTTTCATCTCGATTCATACCGACGTCGATCACAACAGCCCCTTCTTTTACCATATCGGCTTTCACGTACTTGGCCTTACCGATGGCAGCCACCAAAATATCCGCATCCTTCGTGTATCGGCGAATATCAGGCGTGTGGCTATGCGTCATGGTAACGGTGCCGTTTTCTTGGAGCAGAAGCATGGCAAGGGGTTTGCCCACAATGTTGGAGCGTCCCAAAATCACGCAATGTTTTCCATCAATCGGATAGTCGATGGCTTTTAAAAGTTCGATGATGCCGGCAGGTGTACAGGGCTTAAAACCACCGCCCGTGGTGACTAACTTGCCGGTGTTATAGATGTGGAAGCCGTCCACGTCCTTATCGGGATCGATGGCTTCCAAAATGAGACCGGCTCGCATATGAGAGGGCAGGGGCAATTGAACCAAAATGCCGTCAACGGTCGGATCGTCGTTAAGTTTTTGGATTTGGGAAAGAAGTTCATCTTCGGAAGCTGTCTCCGGAAGATTGCATTCAATCGAAGTGATGCCGGCGTCGTTACAGGCACGAATTTTATTTCGGACGTAAACGGCGCTCGCCGGATTTTCGCCCACCATAATCACGGCTAAGGCAGGCGTACGAGATAAGCCCTTTACAGCTTCTTTGATCTTTTCACGAATCGCTTTACCGATGGCTTTCCCGTCAATGTAATTGGCACTCACGTTTACACCTCAATTTCAAAAATTAAATGATTGCTCAAAACAAAACCGCCCGAGACAAACGGGCGGATTCTGTGTAAAGGGCTTTTAAATTAATGACCTTCTGCGCCCAAAACCATGCGCATCAAATCAGCAACCGTACCGGAATTGGTCTTATCCATGATCGAAGCACGGTGAGCTTCCACCGTCTTGATGGAGATGCCCAAGTCATCGGCAATTTGCTTATTGAGTCGACCGGCCACAATGCGTTCAAGCACTTGTTGTTCACGCGGCGTCAATTTCGAGAGCATCGCTTGGTTAAGCGTTTGCTTTTCCAATTGAACGCGTTGCTCGCGGGTTTCCTTCAAAAGCTTTTCCAACATTGGCAACAATTCATGAGAATCTGGCGGTTTTTGCAAGAAGTCGTGAGCGCCTTTCTTTAAAGCATTCACAGCCATTGGCACATCACCGTGACCCGTTAAGAAAATGATAGGAATTGTTGCCTTACGGGCGATCAAATGTTCTTGCACTTCGCTGCCACTCATACCACCGGGCATGCGTTCGTCAAGCAACAAGACGGCAATGGCGTTGGGGTCATATTTGGCGATAAAAGATTCACCGCTTTCAAAGAGTTCGACGCGGAAACCTTGAGATTCCAACATACGACGCATACTGTCACGGACATCGCTGTCATCATCGACAACATAGACCGTGCCCAAAGGATCTTTTTGCGACGGGTTAAAGTTAAAAGTAGGAAAAGCCACCATTTTTCTCATCACCAAAACATAAGTTACAGCTAACCATTTTAGCAAATTTCAACATGTCGCCACGCACGACAAATTGTTAGGTTCATCACACTTTAGCGTGAAAGTTGTAAAACCCAAGCAAAAAGTGGTAACA
>CAJLGW010000101.1 GCA_905206345.1 uncultured Sutterella sp.
CCGACCTAATGTTGAGTCTCGAAAGAGATGACAATAAATCAAAAGCTTGCGACTTGAGTCGCGAGTTGTTTACACGATTCAGGTCCCAATTGCTTGGTAAAGCGCCCCTTTAACACAACCATCTGTTCATCACGACCTTTGTCGCGAATCGCTTTAACGGAGGTTAATTGATCAACGGTAAAGCCTTGCGGGGCCGTTCCCGCAGCAGGTTGACGGACAAAACCCTGGGGTTGTGCGGCATTGGCGGCCAAAGGCATCACAGCACAAATGGCAGCCGAGAATAAAACTTTCTTTAGCATAGTCGCTCCTTTTCTCTTTAAGTCACTATTTACGATTTCGAGTGTATGGAAAAATCGTTTTCGTAGGTGTAACGAGGAAAAGAAGTGATTTACCAAATGTTTCCAGACTTCAAGCCATCAAGTCATAGAAGTCGCTAACTCGCACTTTGATTCTTTTGCGTATGGAAAACTTCGGTTCTATCAAAGTCTTCTCGAGGCGGCAAACCGACAATGCCTGCCACGGCTTTTTCGTACATTGAGAATTCATCTTGCATCTGTAAGGCATACCACTCGAGGAATATACGTACACGACGAATGTGCCAATTGCTTCGCGTGGTCACAATAAAACACTCCTCTGGTTGCTTCATCCACCCCGGCAAAATGGGCACAAGGCGCCCAGCGACAATGTCTTCGTAAATTTGCACCAAGGGCATATCAACAGCTACGCCCATGTCGTTTAAGAGTGCCTCACGAATAGCCGTAATGTCCACCATTCTGACCACACGATCCAAAATCAAAGGTACTTCTTGACCACGTCGAACCAGGGATTTAGTTTCTTTACGAACGGGGCCTGAGTACACATAAACCGTATGGTTCATAAGATCTTGGGGTAAAAGGGGCATGCCATGTTTGGCAATGTATTCCGGTGTTGCGACCGGTAAATAAACGTTGCGACCTCGGTTCATGTATGTGAGCCCCGGTAGCGTCGGTTCCCCCGTCAACACCCCGACTTCGCAAAGACCTTTGGCAATATCGTCTTCTTTCATCCCCACCACAATATCCACAGAAATGTTGGGATAGATTTCCTTGAACTTGGCCAAAAATGGCGTCAAGCGACGCGTGGCAAATCCGGGAGGCGCAGACAGTCGCACGTGGCCTTGCATCGCTGCCGCATCAGCCGTTAACGAGTCAATGAGCTGTTGGTGCGTTCTCAAAAGAGGTTCCATTCGAGCCAAGGCTTTTTTCCCTGCTTTGGTGAGCTCCATCGGACGGCTGTGATGCACAACCAATGATTGACCTATTCCCTTTTCTAACGCTGTAATGGCTCGGGAAATCGTTGAGGGTTCCAACTCCAACGCTTGTGCACAACTGCTCACCGTTCCCAACTTGGCAAAGGTGACGAAAATGCGCCATGCAGTCAAATTATCTAAACGTGAGCTCATCAGTAGAAACCCTAACTTAAAGAAATTCAATTACTTAGGAGTGTACATCATCGTAAGAAGAAAACTCAATAATTTGCATTTAACGCAAACTAGTTTTGCGTGACTTGACTATTCATCCGATCAGGGCTGTGTCAAACTGTAAAACACGAAAACTCTTAATCGTCGAATTTCTATGAGGAGAAAAGCGTGAGAGACGAATTTTTCTGGCTCGGCCAAATGAATAAAGCCACGGTGGTGACGAACACCCGTTTGGGTCTTTTGTCCACCGATTTAGCCAAAAAGGCCGCAGTCGGTATTCAAACGGTGTTGGATTCCGGTGTGGATCCTGAAAATCGCGTAAAGCGTGTCATTCAATTTGAACCGAAGCTCATCGCCGCTGCCGGCCCCGAAGTAACGGTCATTCATGTGGGTCGTTCCAGCCAAGACATGCACTCGACCTATCGCTCCGCCATGATGCGTGATCATGTGCTTCGCCTTGCCAACAGCCTCACTACGGTCATGAATCGCTTGATCGAATTGGGTCAAGAACATAAAGACACGATATTGCCGAGCTACACCAATGGGGTGGCTGCACAACCGACCTCTTTTGCTCACTACCTCTTGGGCTTTCTCGAGGGCTTCAAGCGTGACCACGAACGTTTGGTGGAATTCTATGATCGCTTAAACGTTTGCCCCATGGGTGCTTGCGTTTTAAACGGTACGGGCTGGCCCCTTGACCGTGACGGTATGGCAACGCGCTTAGGGTTTGACAAACCCACTCGCAATGCATTTGATGCCACGCAAATCTCCATGACGGATCTTCCGGTTGAATTGGCTCAAATTCAATCGAGCATCGGTCTTCATGTCGGTCACTTCATCGCTGATATCATGACGCAATACGCTCAACCGCGTCCTTGGATTTTGCTCGCTGAAGGTAACACCTATGTGTCCTCCGCCATGCCGCAAAAGCGTAACCCCGGTTTGATGATTAGTGTTCGTGGTTACGCAAGCGACGTGGTCTCTGATGCCATGGCCGTTTTGACGCGCGCTCACAACACCAACACGGGCATGATTGACGGCAAGAGCACGAAGATTCATGCCGGCATCATTGATGACACGATCAAGATGCTTGAAAACCTCATGAAGGTTCTCAATTCGCTCGTTATCAATAAAGAACGTGCCATTGAAGAATTAAATCTCGACTGGACGGCCAGCCAAGAAATCGCCGACCGTTTGATGCACGACCATAAGGTGCCCTTCCGTATCGGTCACCATGTCGCAAGCAAAATGGTGGGCTACGCACGCGCCAACGGTATTTTGCCTTTAACCTTCCCCTACGCCGAAATGCAACGCATCTACAAGGAAGTCATTGAAACCGAATACCCCGAAGGCGATCACACGTGCCCGATGTCCGAAGAAGAATTCAAGGCTGCTCTTGATCCTCGCGACATTATCAATAACCGTAAGACCTCAGGCTCTGCTGCTCCCAAGGAAGTCAGCCGTATGCTCGAGGAATTAACAGCCGAAGTAGCGGCATTTACCCTTTGGTCAAAGCAAAAGAGCGAAGCCATTGACGCTTCGATCACCAGCCTTGACGAAGAATTTCAATCTTTTCTTAAATAATCGGAGATAACTATGCTAGCTCTCTTTGCTGTTATCGTCACCGTGATTGCGGGTTGGGCGTTGATTAAACGCTACCAAACGCACATGGTGCTCCTTTTCGCTGGCTTGGCAATTTTCCTTGCCGCCATCGCCTTAGGCGAAACCTCTTTCCTTCCGAAGGGTGTGAAGCCCTCTGGCTTTGTCGGCTTTGACGTGATGGCTCTCTTAAAGAGCATCGGTACGAAACAAAGTGCCGGGATTGGCTTCCTCATTATGACGGCCGGTGGCTTTGCCGCTTACATGGATAAGATCGGTGCTGCTCGCGCTCTCGTGAACGTTGCCGTTAAGCCCTTAGCCATGTTAAAGGCCCCGTACCTCGTGCTCGTGGGCGGTTACCTCGTTGGTCAAACGCTCGTGATGGTGATCCCGTCTGCTGCAGGTTTGGCCATGTTGCTCCTCGTTGCCTTATTCCCGATTCTTCGTGGTGTGGGCGTTTCTGCCGCTGCTGCCTCTGCCGTTATCGGTACGTCTGCCGGTATGACCTTAGGGCCAGCCGCAGGGACTGCTAACCTTGCTGCTAAGACCGCAGGCCTTGACCCGATTATCTACTTCGTTCAATGCCAATTGCCGGTTGCTATTCCCACGCTTATCGCTGTTTGTATTTGCCACTACTTCGTGCAAAAGTACTACGAATCGAGTAGGCGGAGGGGTTGCCCCTTTCCGCCTCTCACAACACCGTACGTGC
>CAJLGW010000102.1 GCA_905206345.1 uncultured Sutterella sp.
TAACTTCATGATTTATATGCAGTTAATCGACTTTTGACTGATAAACTCAGGAAAAGCTCGTCGTTACGTGAAGTGGAAGTAGAGCTTCATCTATTTGGGTCTAGACATAAAAAAGCCTCGGGATTTTTGCCCCAAGGCTTTTTGCTCAAAACCGATTTGGTCGATTAACCTTCGATTAATTCAGCCTTTTCAATGACGACGTCATCAACGGGCACATCACCGTGGAAACCCCACTTGGAGGTGCGGACTTTGGCGATTTCGTCAACAACTTCTTCACCGGCCACAACCTTACCGAAAACGGCGTAGCCCCAACCTTGCGGCGTAGGAGCGGTGTGGTTCAAGAAATCATTATCAGCGACGTTGATAAAGAATTGAGCGGTAGCCGAGTGCGGATCGCTCGTGCGAGCCATGGCGATCGTGTACTTGTCGTTACGAAGACCGTTAGCGGCTTCGTTTTCGATCGGAGCATGGGTGTCTTTTTGACGCATGCCGGCTTCAAAGCCACCGCCTTGAATCATGAAACCGGAGATCACACGATGGAAAATCGTACCGTTGTAGAAACCTTCGGTGACATATTGTTCAAAGTTCTTGCTCGTGGCCGGGGCGTGTTCGTGATCAAGTTCAAGATCAATCACACCAAGGTTGGTCGTTAAGCGAATCATCGATTATTTTCCTTTGAGAATCGAAACATTTTTAATGACGACATCACGGATGGGCACATCGTCGTAGTAGCGAACCGTGTGCGTTTTCACGCCGGCAATTTTATCCACGACTTCCATCCCGGAGACGACTTTACCGAAAACAGCATAGCCGTTACCGTCTTGCGCCTGATCGGCGTTCAAGAAGTTATTGTTGGCAACATTGATAAAGAATTGGCTCGTGGCGGAATTAGGATCCGAGGTACGGGCCATGGCAATGGTGCCACGTTGGTTCGTCAGACCGTTTCGGGATTCTAGCGCAATCGGAGCTTTTGTGTCTTTTTCTTCCAATCCGCTCACAAAACCACCGCCTTGAATCATGAAGCCGGGGATCACGCGGTGAAAGATCGTGTTCTTATAAAAACCGGACTTTGCGTATTGCAAGAAGTTGGCCACAGTCTTGGGAGCGGCTTTGGCGTTAAGTTCCAAAACAATATCGCCCATGTTCGTTTGGATTTGAACCTTGGGGTTCGTGTTGGTTTGAGCGGCCCAAAGGGGATTGACGACCAAAAGGGCGCCGGCAGCCAAGGCTGCGAGTCGATAACGGTATTTCATCGGTGTTTTCCTAGTTAATTAAACTTTCGGCCGCTTTGAGTTTGCGGTTCATGCGGTTGTTGGCGGGTTGCGCACGCACCGCATTTTTGTAGTGAGAGATGGCCTTTTGAAGATAAAGGTCACCTAAATTTTCATGCCCCAAGGCAAAGCCCGGATTAATCGTGACGGCTTGATTCAATAGTGACAAAGCACGGTTGATGTTGCCTTCTGAGGCATAGATCGCCGCCAAATTGTTGTAAGGCTCAACGATTTCAGGGTAGCTGGCGATGAAGTCTTCCAATAGTGCTTTGGCACGCGTGGTTTGACCGGCTCGTTCATAGATGACGGCACGCTTGAATTTCAACTGTGCACTCTTAGGGTTGACTTTCAAGCCTTCTTCAACCTGATTGAGTGCATTTTTCCAATCTTTTTGAACAATCAAACGATCAATAAGCGTGGCGCGTTCCGTTTCGTTGGCCGGGGGCTCAAAAATTTCATTGGCAAAGCTCACTTGAGCAACGCCGGCTGCACAAAGCGCCAAAACCGATATTTTCAGTGCGCGGGAAATGGAGGTCATGAGTCTTTTCTCTTAAATCCATGAATGAATAAAGGCATTATACGTTCTCAGATTTTTGTGAACAGAATGAGATGCAACGAGATTTTTCAATGAGAATCAAAAGAAAAACCTGACGTTAGCGGATATTTTCTTTAACGCATGTGGCCTTGTCGGTTATACTTAACAGATTGATTACCACTTTATTAGAAAAGAACGCATCATGGCATTAGAGGTTTACTCCACACTATCTCGCCAAAAGGCTCCCTTTCAAACGATCACGCCCAATGAAGTCAAAATGTACGTCTGTGGCGTGACGGTTTATGACTACACGCACATCGGTCACGGTCGCACCTTCATCTCCTTTGACATCATTCGTCGTTGGTTTGAAGCCAGTGGCTACAAAGTGACCTTCGTTCGCAATATCACGGACGTGGATGACAAGATCATCCGTCGTGCGGCAGAACGCAAGATTTCTTGTGATGATTTGACCGAAGAGTACGGTCGCTACATGCAAGAAGACATGATGGCGTTAGGGTGTTTGGCGCCGACCGTGGAGCCTCGCGCCACGCAATTCATTCCGCAAATGTTGGACATCATCGGTAAGCTCGAGAAAAACGGCTTGGCCTATAAGACCGAGGGCGGAGACATGGCCTTTGCTGTGCGGGGCTTTAAGTCTTACGGGAAGTTGTCCGGCAAGTCGATCGATGACTTGCGAAGTGGCGAGCGCGTCGCGGCCGATACCACCAAGCGCGATCCTTTGGACTTCGTTCTTTGGAAGAGCGCTAAGCCCGGTGAACCCCAATGGGAAAGCCCCTGGGGCGTGGGTCGCCCGGGTTGGCACATTGAGTGCTCTGCGATGAGCTGCCACTACCTCGGTGAAACGTTTGATATTCACGGCGGTGGTCCTGACCTCATCTTTCCGCACCATGAAAACGAAATCGCTCAAAGTGAAGGCGCTCACGGCAAGCCTTTCGCGAACGTTTGGATGCACACCGGTCCCTTGCGCGTGATGAACAAGGACGGTCAAGAAGAAAAGATGAGTAAGTCTTTGGGTAACTTCTGGACGGTGCGAGACGCCATTGCCGAAACGGATGAAAAGTTCGGTAAGGGCAATGGTGCTCAAGTCTTGCGATTTTTCTTGATGCGCACGCATTACCGTAGTCCCATTCTCTTTGGCCCGGACTTGATTGTCGATGCTTACCAAAGCTTAAAGCGCTTGTACGGTGCCTTAAAGGATGTGCCGGCAGACGACTTGCCCTTGGATTGGAACGAAGAATGTGCCAAGCGCTTTAAAGAAGCCATGGACGATGACTTTAACGTTCCGGTTGCCGTGGCCGCTTTGTTTGAGTTGGCCAATCGCGCGCAAGCCAAAAAGGATGCAGCCGCCTCTCGTCAATTAAAGAAGTTGGGCGCCATCCTCAATATCTTGCAAGAAGACCCGGAGGCGTTCTTAAAGGGCTCTACCGAAGGCGTGGACGAAGCTCAAATCGAAGCTTTGATTGAAGAACGTAAACAAGCCAAAAAGGATAAGAACTACGCTCGTGCTGACGAAATCCGTAAGCAATTAGCCTCCGACGGCATTGTCTTAACGGACACGCCGCAAGGAACGACCTGGCATCGCGAACTCGTCTAAGGAATGACAAGTCTACATTCTCACAAGGCCATCGACGTGCGAACATTTCGCAAAGCGATGGCCTTTTTGTGTGCGCACGACATGTGCGCTGTTCTAGCGGGTGCAAGTCCCGTGGTC
>CAJLGW010000103.1 GCA_905206345.1 uncultured Sutterella sp.
GCTTTTTTTATATGTTTAAAAATTTCATCTGCAAAATTATTTTGGACAGTAGTGACTCATACGCAAAAAACTTTTCCGATTAACTAGAAAAGTCGATGCTTTCCGCCATTGCGACCCATCGCTAAGACATTGTTTCCTGAATGATTTTTCTCTTCACGAAGGCGACGAGCGGTCATCGGATCAACGGTTAAAGGCGGCAAAATTTCAATGCGATCCCCGTCAACCAAAAGGCGATCAGTATCGCATCGCTCATTCCAAACGGCCAACGTATGCTTTTGAGAAGGCGTTACACCGGCAGCTTTTAAAGCATCGGCAACACGAGCACCATCGGCAAGTTCGAGTTCCGTAAGTTGAACTTGATCAGCATTAACGAGAGCGACAAAAATATGCATCTTTTCCACCTATAAAGAGACAAAAAAGTTTAACGAAAATACGACACCTCTTCAAACTTTCTCTATTTTTCGTTTTCGAATAATTACAACAACGCATTAAAAAGAGGTCTCTTAATTGCTAAAATAATGTGTTCTAAATCAGTTTTATTAATTGGAAAACATGGCCAATATTGTTAATCGCAAAGCCCTCTTTGATTACTACATTGAAGAGAAGATTGAAGCCGGGATGGTTCTTCAAGGCTGGGAAGTCAAATCGATCCGTGAGGGTCGTGCTCAAATTAAAGAAGCCCACATCATTATTCGTAATGGTGAGCTCTTTTTATTGAATGCTCACATTACGCCCTTGAAGACGGCAAGCACCCATGAAAAAGCTGATCCCACGCGTCTTCGTAAGCTTTTGATGCATTCCCGTGAAATCGATAAATTCACGGGTAAGGTTGAACGCGCCGGTTTCACGCTTATTCCGTTGGACATGCATTTTGTTCGAGGTCGCGTGAAATTGACCGTGGGTCTCGCCAAGGGTAAGCGCCAATACGAAAAGCGTGAGGACGAAAGCAAAAAGCAATGGGAACGCGATCGTCAACGCTTGCTTAAGACTCGCAATCGTTAACACGTTGCGAACGCAAAAAAATAAGGGGAAGCTGCATTGGCTTCCCCTATTTTTTTGTAAGCTACAAAACGCTTATTCTTCTTTAGCGTCTTCGCCCTTTTCTTCTTCCTTAGCGCCTTCTGCCTTCGGATCACGGAAGTGAAGGTCGAAGCCCACTAACAATTCCGTCCAGCGCTTCCACAAGAGCAACATTTCCGGAGCGGCGTCTTCACCGAACGGTTCAATGCCTTTACCGGCCAATTCAAAAAGCGTGTTATAGACTTCAGCCATGAAAACAGCAAAAGCCGAATAGATCAACGTAGCATTGTCTTCGGGCAACTTGCCGCCAGAAGCCTGAGCCAATTCGTTACCGAGTTTGAAGCGCAAGTTCCCTGCTAAACCATTCGGATACCACTCAGCATCAATTTCGAATTGTTCGTTCTTGCCCGTGAAGGTCGCACCCAACCAATTCAAAACCTTGCGATCGATTTCATCCATCTTCTCTTCGGTCAATTCACCCTTGTCAGCGGCCACCGCACGTTGGTGCATGTCCATCATGAATTGACTTAAAATTGCACCCGTAATGCTCGGATGACGAAGCGGGCGCTTTTCGCATTCGCTTTGACAGCCCTTGCAATCACCATTACAGCTCATTGTTTACTCCTTTAGTTTTGAAAGTCACTTGCTACGGGTGCTCCCGTCAATCGCAAGCTCCACAAATCAACGAAAGCTTCAATTGCAGGATTATTGTCCAATCCCGCTTGCATCGCATCGCTTTCTTTTAATACAACAAAAATTTCACTCACAAAGAACGCAAAAGCGTTGAACATAAACGCTTCGTCATCTTTGAAGTCAAAGTTCGGATTTTGAGCGCTCACTTCAGCGCCAATCGTCTCTTTTAACGATGTTAACAACATCGTTTCGTTAAATTCCGACTCGCAAGAAAAATGCTCGTTTTGCCCCGTGAAAGTGTCCATCAACCAAAGGGCCAAATTCATATTGGCCTCTTCGAGTTCTGCGATCTCCATCTCACATTCCATGACCTGAATCACGCGCTCCCAAGTGTTCTTCACCGCTTGGAAAATGACTTCATGGGCCACAGGGTAGGACGAAATATTGGGAAGCGTTTCTCGCTTGGTGGCGTATCTTAACGGACAGGTCACTGTCTTAGTCCTCGAAAGTCACGGGATCGGTTTCACGAAGACCTAACATACGTTCGGCCCACATCACACAAAGGCGCTTACCTTCCTCTTGGAAGTTCATCGTGTCCATGTGGTGCGCAACCAACTTCATCAATTGATAGCAGTCACAGACAAACTCATAAGCCACCGTTTGCAAGATACCGCGGGTATCTTTGATATCTTCCGGTTTAACGCCCACTTTGTCTAAGCGTTCTTTCATGAAAAGCTTTAAGTAACCGGCTAACGGATCACCCGTCCAGTGGGGCTTGGGAATAAATTGTTCGTTTTTACCTGCTAAAACGGCGGCTAAAAAGGCTGCAGATTGTTTATCCATCGCAATGGCTTCTTCGCTTTTGAGTTCGCCGTTTGCCACCATCTTGCTTCGACGCGTGACGTCATAGAGCACAACTTCAAAGAGTTGCGTCAAAATATCTTTATCGGCGAGGTCAAACTGAGCGACGACTTGTTGTTGGTTTTCTTGGGCTTGATCGGCCATTTATTCTTCTCCAAGGAAGTAGTGAATCCACTTCGACTTTAAGGCATCACAGCGCAACTCAAACACTTCTTGTGTTTGTTCTTCTTCATGAACTGCGGCCAATAATTGCAAAAACTCTTCAGCCATCGTGGAAATCACAATCAACATGACAACGTTGGGATCTTTTTCTTGCGCAATATCACCATCGACTAATCCCAACGGGACAAGCGTATCGACCAAACGTTTTGCAAGCACTTCAAGCTGCAAATGGTCAGGAACAATGACCCCCTCATACTCTTGACAAAAACACGCCAAAAGATCAATGGAGCCTTCCATTAACGATTCAGAAGCCTTTTGTTCGTTTTCCATTTCTGTTGCATCAAAAATTGTGGCAAAAAAACGACTAAACACGGCCTGCATGACCTCAAGGTCACCAAGATTAATGGTGTCTTGTGCTTGCATCACAAAGCTCCTAAAAGTTTTTCAACAAACGCTAATTCTAATCGAGTAGGGGGAGATTCTCATCTCGCCCCTCTCACACCGCAATTACAGGCA
>CAJLGW010000104.1 GCA_905206345.1 uncultured Sutterella sp.
TTGCGACTGACGTTACAACGTAGCTTACCTAAAACTTAGCGATACGGTTTAATACACAAAAACGGCAAGAGCTTTTAACCCTTGCCGTTTTGCCTAAAGCACGAATGCTTTTGGGAATTAGAACGCAGCGATGTGACCGTCAGTACGTTTTTCGGTACCGGCGCACAAGACACCGTCGTCATCACGCAAAATCACTTGACCGCGACCCATGTGATAGGGGTCGGGTTGAACCACAATGTCGTGGCCCATGCGTTGGAGTTTGCGGATGATATGGTTAGGCGTATCTTGTTCGACTTCCACCTTCTTGCCGCCAATCCATTGCCAACGCGGCGCATCCAACGCTTGTTGGGGATTCAAACCAAAGTCAATCATGTTCATGATGACTTGCAAGTGAGCTTGCGGTTGCATCCAGCCGCCCATGATGCCCAAAGCGGAGATGGGCTTATCACCTTGGCTGATGAAGGCCGGAATAATCGTGTGGTACGGACGCTTGCCACCTTCGTAGGCGTTCGGGTGGGTCGGATCAAAGCGGAAGTTTTGAGCGCGGTCGTTCAAAGAAATGCCCGTGCCCGGAATCACGATACCGGAACCAAAGCCACGGAAGTTACTTTGAATCATGCTCACCATGTTGCCTGCGGCATCGGCCGTGGCAAAGTAGACGGTGGAGCTGTAGCGCGGATCACCCACTTCAGGCATCAAAGCGCTATCCATCTTGATGAGCTTACGACGATCTTCAGCATAGCGCTCAGACAAGAGTTGTTCGTTCGTCACCAACATACGAGAGGGTTCTGCCACGTATTCCATCGTGTCGACGAAAGCTAACTTCATGGCTTCGATTTGCTTGTGCATCGTATCGACCGTGTCGCGTTCACCGAATTCAAAGCCCTTTAAGATGTTCAATGCCATCAAAACGGTGATGCCGTGGCTGTTGGGTGGAATTTCCCAAACGTCATAGCCGCGGTAGTTGGTCTTCAAAGGTTCAACCCATTCCGGTTGGTACTTGGCCAAATCTTCTGCACGCAAGAAACCGTTATGCTTTTTCATGAAAGCATCCATCTTTTGGGCAAGTTCGCCACGGTAGAAGGATTCACCCTTGGTGCGGCAAAGTTCACGCAAGGTCTCTGCCATGTCTTGGCTCTTAAAGACTTCGCCCGGTTTCATCCACGTGCCATTGGGGCAGAACGTATCAAAGAAACCTTGGAATTCAGGACGATCTTTGTACTTGCTGTAAGTTTTGAAAGCTTCTTCCCACAAGCGGCTGATGTTGGGAGAAACAGGGTAGCCGTTTTCTGCGTAATCAATAGCGGGGGCCATTACCTTTTCAAGAGGCAATTGACCGAAGCGTTCATGCATGGCCATCCAACCGCCGACTGCACCCGGCACGTTAATCGGTTCCACGCCATACGGGGGAATGGAATCAAAGCCACGTTTTTTGAGTTCATCGATGGAAGCGGCCATCGGCAAGGGGCCGGAGCCGTTAATGGCGTAAAGTTTGCCCTTAAACCAAATCAAGGCAAAGCAGTCGGCACCGAAACCGTTACCCGTGGGTTCAACAACGGGTTGTGCGCAGGCAACAGCAACGGCTGCGTCAATGGCGTTACCGCCTTCGAGCAACACTTTCAAACCAGCTGCGGCACCAGAGGGGTTACCCACGCAGCTCATGCCGTTTTTGGCGTAAACCACATTGCGCTTAGAGGCGTAGGGATAGTCTTGAGCATCAAACTTAAACATGTTAAATCCTCACTTTCTTTACTAATACGAGCATTAAATAACAATAAACTTTTCGAAGAAGCCGGCGATGATAACGGAGAACGAGGTCACCGTGGCAAAGCCAGCAACTAAGTACTTCGACATCAATGCGTCAAGCACGACTTGCTTTTCTTCTTCGTTTTCGCTGGCGGCTTGTGCCACTTCATTGGCAATCAAGTACGTAGCGGGGAACCCTAAAAGTTGGCCCGCAGCCACACCCAAGGCGACGTTCTTCGAGCCTTGAATCTTCCACAAGGGGAGAACGCCGAAAGCGATGTAAAGGGCAGCAAACACCACAACGAACACAGCGGCTGTGCTGTAGCTTAAGACAATCAAGTCATCGAGTTGAATCTTGGCCAAACTCGGAATAATCGTGGCAAACACGGCCACATTGAAAATGCCGGAGGACTTGGCTTGCATCAAGATGTTTTTCGGAACCAAGCCGGTGGAGCTCACGCAAGCGCCCAACACCAAGGCCCAAATCGTGTGGCTCAAACCCGTCCACTTACCGATGCAGAAGGCCACCCAAGCAAAGAAAGCAGTAATGGCCAAGCAAACAAAAGCACCGTAGTACTTCTTGTGCGTTTCAAAGAACGTGGGCTTGGCGTCCTTGCCGTCAGCCGACTTCTTTTTTGCATTGGGGTTCACGCCCGTTTCACGGTAAATTTCCAAGATGCGCTTGGCTTCCTTCATACCGAAGAAAGAGGCAAAAGGCGTACCAAAAAACTTTTGTACGGCGTACAAAATCGTACCCAAAGCAGCGGCAATCGTAAGACCGTTTTCCATGGCAGCCGACGTCATGATTTGCGTTGCGACAATACCACCATTGATAATCGGCACACTGACGATCACTTCGTTGTAGCCGATAATCGGCACCAAAACGAACATGGCAGCAGCCACGACCAACATGGAAAGAACGGCGGTGGTGACGGTGCGCCATTCTTGGGCGAGTTCCTTCAAATTGATGGAGGTGCCCATACTAAAGACAATGAAACCCACGGCCCACTTGCCCATTTGGGAAAGACCGGCTTGGTTAATAATGTCAGGCGGAATAAGACCGCTCATGAAGCTTACTAAGAAAAGCAATAAGCTCACGAAAACGGCAGAGAGTTTGGCCTTGGTGGCAACACCCAAAAAGTCACCGATACCAAAGAACAACAAACAGATAAAGAGATACCAGAGCATACTGGGGATTTCTAAAAATTCGTAATTCTGTTGATTTTATCGTCTAACGGTACTGCC
>CAJLGW010000105.1 GCA_905206345.1 uncultured Sutterella sp.
ATCGATTGAGTCAATCGGTCTTCCGCTGCACACGTTGCCAGATGACCATGAATGCCGATGAGAATGCCGCACTCAATATCCGACAAACCGGAGCTTGGATGGTGAGTCAAGGACAATGGTCTGAGAAAAAGGTGAAACGATTATTGAGAGTGAAGTCGGCTAAGCCGACTGCACACTCAGTGACGACAAAATAGGGGTGGATCGCCCCGATTGGATGCCTGTGGAGCTTATGCGTGCTCAAAGGGAAACCGATTTTTTCAGCATGACTCAAAATGAGTGTGCCGTTACGCATTTCAATGCGTTCACGCAAAGAGTGACTGTCAGGCGCCGTATAAACCAAGTCAATACAGGCTTGATCCAGTGCCACGGGATCCAACGAGGCCAAAATACCGATGTCATGCATATCGGGTTTGGCGGGGTTACTCACACAGTCCACCGACATATGGTTCATGACGGAGATGTAGAGCATCTTTTCGCCCTTACCCTCGAAGTCTGAGACGGCTGATATCCGAAAATTCCTGAATTCTTGCCTAATTCTCTATACGTGCTTTGTCACAGTGATCAAAAAGTCGCGAATGAGCGTCTTATCGTCTTTTTCTTCCGACTTTAAAATCGTTGATGTTGCTTTACCCCAACCGAGTTCCTCTAAGAGTTTCAAATCATAGTAGGGGCGAAGGTGGTGTGAGAGTTCCAAATTCTTTGCAATCTTTTCAATCACAGAAATGTCCACGCCGTTTAAATGCTTGTGAGACGAAATACGAGTGGGATCGTCGTAGTTCGGATCTTTATAAAAATAGAAGTGATTGCCATCAAAATTAAGCAACACACCATTGGGCTTTAAAAGCTTGCCCCAACTTTCATACGCAAGACGAGGATCGGGGAGATTCCAAGTGAGGTTTCGGGTAATGATGACATCGAAACTTTCGGGCTCAAAGGGAGGCTCCATGGCGTTCCCCTGAACGTACTCAATTTCAACGCTATGGTTTTGAGCATTTTGTTTGGCTTGGTTGAGCATCTCGGGACTTAAATCTAGGCCGGTTACTTCGAAACCCAATTGAGCCAGAAGAATGCCCATAATGCCGGGGCCACAGCCCACGTCCAGTGCTTTCATGGTGGAGATGGGAGCGTAGTTAGGGAGCTTTGAGACAATGAGTTCCAAATGAGCAAAGGAACCATTGAGTTCATCTTGATTGGATTGGGAAAAGCCTTCGGCGCGTAAATCCCAATAGTTTTCAATTTCTTTTAATAGCATGAGGGGACTCCTAATGTCACTTCATCATATCAGGGTTTTCATGAATGACTAAGTGTTGTTATTTTTATTTTCACTTTTTTAACTTAGATCGCACTTATGTCTATCGGTAATGATATGGGTTGGCAAATAAAAAAGTAATTGATTTGTAACTCTAATTAAATATACCGGGTCAGCACAGCAGAGTTGGATATACTAAATTTGTAACTCGTAAAAAAAGGGAGTGACAAATGACCAAAACATTATTAATTTCCGGACATACTGACTTAGAACATTCAGTGGCTAACAAAGCCATTATCACAAAGCTCAAAGAACTCATGCCCGCAATGACGGTCGTTGATTTGGGAGCTGAGTATCCTGACTTTAAGATTGATGTTCAAAAAGAACAACAACGTTTACTTGATGCCGACGTCATCGTTTTGCAATTCCCAATCTTTTGGTATTCCGCTCCTTCTATTCTTCACCGCTGGATGGAAGAAACGTTTGTCCATGGTTTCTCTCACGGTCGTACGGGCGATAAGCTCAAAGGCAAGAAGATTTTTGTTTCAGTGACCACTGGTGCCCCTGAAGCCATGTATGCTCGTGACGGCGCAGTTGGCTACACGATTGAAGATTTTCTCTCGCCGATAAAAGCTTCTTGTCAACTTTGCGGTATGACGTTTGAAGGTTTTGTGTACACGGGTGGCGTGAGCTATTCTGTACGATCAAGCGATGAGCAGATTGAAACTCAAAAAAGATTGGCAACCGAACACGCTCAAAAAGTGTTTGAAAAAATCAAAGATCTGTAATCAGCACAAAGCATCAAAATGGGGCAGTTTCGACTGCCCCTAATCTTTTTAATCGTTTGAACTATTTGAGCTTTGTTACGTCAACCCAAGACTCAAAGGATGTATAACGCTCAAAGTCTGTTGGGATTAATTCAATGGCACTGTTACTGCTTCCGCAAGCAGGGAAGACAGTGGGAAACCGTTTGAGAGATTCATCTAAGGGGATTTCTAAAAAATCCTAAAAAAGCTCGTTGCGAGCCAGTTTTTTTTTTC
>CAJLGW010000106.1 GCA_905206345.1 uncultured Sutterella sp.
GCCGAAATTATTGATGCAGGGGTATTTAATAAAAATTATTTTGGACAGTAGTGGGATTTTTACTGATGTTGGCCCATGGTGGGATAAAAACGGTGAAAACGAGATTGACTTGGTTGCAGTCAATAGTGTCCATAAACGTATAGTTTTTGCCGAAGTTAAGCGTAATGAGGACAAAATTGATTTAAATTCACTTAAGAAGAAAGTGGAGGCATTTTTGACCTTTAACCCTGAGTATGCTTCTTACAAGCAGGAGATGCTTGCTCTGTCATTAAAACAGTTGTCGGCAGACGGTGTTTTGCCATTTTTGAATGAAGCGACCAAGGACTAATAAAAAAAAGAGGCGCTGGTGAACGCCTCTTTTTCGTTTGGACCAAGAAGTCTTTGTAGGACTGAGAGATTCGATAAACCAAGGAGAAAAGTTTATCGTCACCCTTGAGCTGGGAGAAAACTTCTTCAACGTTAGTTCCACCCCTTTAGGCCCTATCGTTTTAGAAGCTAGCTCAAACTTCTTTTTGATACTTAGCAATTTACCGAAGAATTCTTTAGCGAACCTTACGAAGTATCATGGTTAGTAGTATATTAATGAGAATAATTCTCAAATGCAAGCTATTTTGTTGTTTTCTTTGCGGATTTTCGTAACGGAGTGTATCAAAAGAGTCTTAAAACAAAACCGCCGAAAGATTTCTCCTTCGGCGACTGATCGATCAGACTGGTTCTGATTAGATTTTGCCAATCAAGTCATTGGTCATCTTCATGGCTTTTTGACCCGGACGCCATGCGGCAGGGCAAGCTTCACCGGGGTTGGCAGCCGTGTATTGAGCAGCTTGAACCTTACGCAAAAGTTCTTGAGCGTCGCGACCGATGCCACTGTCGTGCACTTCCATGACAACGACTTCACCGTTGGGGTTAATGACGAATGTGCCGCGTTCGGCCATGCCTTCTTCTTCGATGAGGACACCAAAGTTACGACTTAAAGTAAGCGTCGGATCGCCAATCATCGGGAATTGCACCAAACCCACGGCAGGGCTGGATTCATGCCAAGCCATGTGCGTGAAGTGACTGTCGGTGGAGACGGCATAGATTTCAACACCAAGAGCCTTAAAGGCATCATAGTTAAGGGCTAAGTCTTGCAATTCGGTCGGGCAGACAAAGGTAAAGTCAGCAGGGTAGAAGAAAACGATGGACCACTTGCCAAGAAGGTCATCTTGCGTGATGTCAACGAAGTCACCGTTATGAAAGGCGGTTGCCTTGAAGGGGAGGAGGGTCTTTTTGAGTAAAGCCATTTTATTATTCCTTTTTGTTTAAACCGAAACGTCGGTTTTTCAGTCAGTGTGTAGACACTTTAACATCATTTGTATTTGAGAGTCGCTCTCATTTGTATCGAGGAATGTCAGGTTGTTAGAGGTGTAAAATCTGCTTGAATATTAAGCAAAGCGTTTGTGTAAAAATCATAGAAATTTCAATTGATTACAGAGATAATCCAACTTTTTCCCGATAGATAATCAGACTTTTTTCTCATCAATTCCAAAAGGTATTCTTTTTGAGGAATTTTTGAGGGATCATTTCGTATTGAAAAATGAAGACTGAGTACGAGGGGGATTTGTTACTGTTTTGTTAATAAGGCTCTTCACACTTTAGCGTGAAAACAACACAAAATTAGACTCACCTTGAATG